>MIAC01000252.1:6135-12950 GCA_001830475.1 Rhodospirillales bacterium RIFCSPLOWO2_12_FULL_67_15 | reverse complement strand
CATCCTGTGCCTTCCCGACGACGCGGCCAGGGAAGCGGCGAAAATGCTGAAGGGCACCAACACCCGGTTGATCGACGCCTCCACCGCGCACCGGATCGATCCCGACTGGACCTACGGGTTTCCCGAGTTGGGCCCGGGTCAGCGGGAAAAAATCGCGGTCTCCCCCCGGGTCAGCAATCCCGGCTGCTACGCCTGTTCGGCGGTGGCGCTGCTCCGGCCCCTGACCGCAACCGGGCTACTTCCCGCCGATTTTCCCGTCACCATCAACGCCATTTCCGGCTATTCCGGCGGCGGGCGGAAGATGATCGCAAGCTACGAGGATCCGAACGCCTCCGATTACACGGAAAGCCCGTTCCGGGTTTACGCCCTTGGGCTGGAACACAAGCACACGCCGGAGATCGAGCGCCATTCCGGCCTGACGACCCGGCCCCTGTTCGTGCCCAGCGTCGGGCATTTCCGCCAGGGCATGATCGTCCAGGTGCCTTTGCATCTCCGCGCTCTGCCGGGCGCGCCCAAGCCCGCCGACCTGCACGCCGCGCTGGCCGATCGCTACCAAGGCGCCGCGTTCGTCGCCGTGGCGCCGCTGACCGACACGCCGCCCGCCCAAGTCGAACCCGAGACGCTGAACGGCACCAACGAGCTCAAGCTTTACGTCTTCGGCAACGCCGCCCGGGGGCACGCGGTGCTGATCGCGGTGTCCGACAACCTGGGCAAGGGGGCCTCGGGCCAGGCAGTGCAGAACCTGAACCTGATGCTGGGCTTGCCCGAGGCGACGGGGCTTGTCTGACGGCCTAATTTATTTTCGCGCCCGGACCAGGCTGATGATGTCGCCGCAGAGGAAGATTTCCTCCACATCGCGGAAGCCCGCTTCGTGCACGAAGCGGTGCGTTTCCCGGTCGAACCCGGCGCACCCAGGGCTCCCATAACTTCTGGATCCGCCGCCGGATGGGGTCCTTCGACCAGGTGTATTCCAAGAGGCGCACCCTACCACCGGGCTTCAGGACGCGCTTGATTTCGATGAGCGCCGCCAGTTGCCGGTCGTTGGGCAGGATACAGGACAGGAACGACGCGATACCGGCGTCGAACGGGTTATCGCCGAATGACGTTCGGCAGATATCCATTTCCAAAAGGGGAACCGAGAGGCCCCGCTTGGCGCGGCGTTTTTCGGCGCGGGCCAGCATGGCGGGCGACAGGTCTATGCCGGTCACCTCCGCTTTGGGCGGGTAATAGGCGAAGGTGCGTCCGGTGCCGCAGCCGGCATCCAGCACGCGTCCTCGCACGTCCTCGAACAGTTTTTTCGCAACGGACGGTATCATCTCTGCTCGAACGGCAGTTCGAGCAGGTCGTAAAGGTGCGCGATGCGGTCGTAGGTGGTGCGGGTCAAGCAGGGCCCTCCCGGAGCGGGATCGCAGAGGGAAGGGGACCAATGCGCCTTGGCCGCGTCAAGTGATCCCCGACAGGTGATCGCAAGTGGTTGATAGGCGACAGCGAGCCGTTTGGGGCCGGTTCTAAACGATAGGGCCGACGGCGAAGCGGTTGTGGTGTTTATGGTCCCGCGCGCGGGCGTACAGGTTGGGAAAATAACTTTGTATGGCTCGTCGGAGTGCGCGTTTCCGATCCTTGCGCCAGTGATCGGGGATCGGTTCCCTCGACAGCAGCGCAACCAGGGAATCCGATGGAAAGAAGGCATGATGGCCAAATCGCCGAAAATAGGCGTAATTGAACTGACTAACGTGCGTTTCGGCGCGGTTGTCAAAAATCGCCCCCTGTTGAGAAACGACGTAAGGGACAACGATCAACACATACCGGTTGTTGCGCACCAGCCGTTCAATGAACGGCGCGACGGTGTCGAATTGCAAGTGTTCGATTACGTCGATGGCGAGAACCAAATCGTAACCGGCGATGTCGGCGTTGCGGGCGTCGTCGATTTTTATATTGTCGTATAGCAGCCGATGCAGATCTGTTATGTAATCGGGAAAGATTTCGCAACAATCAATCGTTGTCACTAACTGTCCCCACCTCCGCCCATTGCAGACGTCCAACATTTCACGCAGCAAGTGGGCGTATTTTCCGTATCCCGGACCGATTTCAAAGATTCGTTTCGGGGCGAGAGGAGACACTATTTTGAGGATGGTATCTATCGTGTTGTGATCTGATGTTGGCATGAGCGGGAGTGTGGCATTAATGGCCGTTTGTTTGCAACGCCCCGAGATTTTCTTTGATTTCGGGCTTTTCGTTGGTGCTCCTTATCAGATGTGGCCCCCGTATCCGATGTCCATCGTCGGCGGGCGCTAAACGTCCAAATCCTTCACGAACTTGGCGTGCTCCTGGATGTATTCGAAGCGGAGCTCGGGTTTGCGGCCCATCAGCCGCTCGACCAGACGTTCGGTTTCGCGCGCCGCCTTGTCGCCGGTTTTCTTCTCTGGCAGTTGGACGCGCAAGAGCGTGCGCGAGGCGGGCGACATGGTCGTTTCCTTCAACTGCGCCGACGGCATTTCGCCCAAGCCCTTGAAGCGGCTGATCTCGGGCTTGGCGCGGGGGAACTCGGCCTTGAGGATCTTCTCCTTGTGGGCGTCGTCGCGGGCATAGACGACGCGCCCGCCGTGGCTGATGCGATAGAGCGGCGGCACGGCGAGAAAGAGATGCCCGTTCTCGATCAATTCGGGCATCTCGCGATAGAAGAACGTCATCAGGAGCGAGGCGATGTGCGCGCCGTCCACGTCGGCGTCGGTCATCACGATCACCCGGTCGTAGCGGAGCGCCGAGTCCCGGTAATGGTCCCGCGTGCCGCAACCGAGCGCTTCGACCAGATCGGTCAACTCCTGATTGGCGCGGAGCTTGTCCTCGGAGGCGCTCGCGACGTTGAGAATCTTGCCACGCAACGGTAACACCGCCTGGGTCTCCCGGCTCCGGGCCATCTTGGCCGAGCCGCCGGCGGAATCGCCTTCGACGATGAAGAGTTCGGTTCCCTTGGCCTCGGTGCGGGTGCAGTCGGTGAGCTTGCCGGGCAGGCGCAGCTTGCGGGTCGGCCCCGCGCGTTTCAGGCCCTTGTCCTCGCTCTTGCGCAGCCGCACCTCGGCCCGGGCGATGGCGTAGTCGAGCAGTTCGCGGGCGGTCTTGGGGTCGCCCGAGAGCCAATGGTCGAAATGATCGCGGAGCGCGTTCTCGACCAGCCGTTGCGCCTCCACGGTCGCGAGCTTTTCCTTGATCTGACCCTGGAACTGCGGGTTTTCGATGAACAGCGACAACACCGCGGCCATGCCGCCGGTGATGTCGTCGGCGGCGATCTTGGCGCCTTGGCGCTCGCCGACCCGCTCGGCGTGGGCTTTGAGCGCCCGCACCAGCGCCGCACGCAGGCCGGCTTCGTGCGTGCCGCCCTGGGGCGTGGGGATGGTGTTGCAGTAGGAATTGAGGAACGGCTCCTCGTCCTCGGGCCAGGCGATCGCCCACTCGACCCGGCCCTGGTCCAGAGCGCCGTTGAACGTGGCCTCGCCGGCGAAGGGCTTCTCGGTCACCGTCGGCCGGCCGTGCAGGAGCGTGGCGAGGAAATCCGCGAGCCCGCCCGGGAAGTGGAGCGCGGCCTTGGCCGGCGTTTCGGTGTCCTTCTCGGCCTTGAGCAACGCCGGATCGCACTTCCAGCGGATCTCGACGCCGCGGAAGAGATACGCCTTCGAGCGCGCCATGGCGAACACGCTGGCGGTGCGGAAACGGGCCTTGGCGCCGAACACGCCCGTGTCGGGGCGGAAGGTGACGATGGTCCCGCGCCGGTTGATGGCGGGTCCGACCATCTTGACCGGTCCTTTCGGTTCGCCGCGCGCGTATGCCTGGGTCCAGAGCTTCTTGTCGCGGGCGACCTCGACCGTGAGCTTCTCGGAGAGCGCGTTGACGACGGAGAGCCCGACCCCGTGCAGGCCGCCCGAGGTCCGGTAGACCTTGCCTCCAAACTTGCCGCCCGAGTGCAGCGTCGTGAGGATGACTTCGAGCGCGGATTTCTTCTTGAACTTGGGATGCGGGTCGATGGGAATGCCGCGGCCGTTGTCCTCGACGGTGACGGTGTTGTCGAAACCGAGCGTCACTTCGATCCGGCTCGCGTGCCCGGCGACGGCCTCGTCCATGGCGTTGTCGAGAACCTCGGCGACGAGGTGGTGCATTGCGCGTTCGTCGGTGCCGCCGATGTACATGCCGGGACGGCGGCGGACGGGTTCGAGCCCTTCCAGGACCTCGATGTCCTTGGCCGAATACTCGCCCCGGCCAGGAGTTCGAGTGGAAGCACGGGAAGATTTCCGAGGAGAGTGGCGAGACTCGGACGCGCGGTCGAACAGATCGGCGATAGCGGCTTTGGCTTTGGCGGCGCCCATGAGGCTCAAAAACCCTTTCGGCGGGGGCATCCTAGGAAGTGGACTTCCCGCTGGCAAGCAGGATACGGTAGTTTTAAGCCGAAAGGGCGCTAGATATAGTCCAAGACGACGGGTCCCGAGTTTGTTCGGGCCCGTGGCGCGGGGTATTTCGCTTCCGGATATTTCCGGCGATTCTCGCCCTCCAGAGGAGGACATTCATGATCCACGCACCGCCCGTCGGCCGGCCCCCGGACAGCGAAGACCGGAGCGCGCCGCGCGGCGAAATGATCACGCGCACGCTGGCCATGCCGGCGGACGCCAACCCGCACGGCGACATCTTCGGCGGCTGGGTGCTGGGGCAGATGGACGTCGCGGGCGGACTCGCGGCGGCTTTCCGCGCCAAGGGCCGGGTCGCGACCGTCGCCGTCACCGGCATGGCGTTTCACAAGCCGGTCCTGGTCGGCGACGTGGTCGCCTGTCACGCCGACCTCGAGCGGGTCGGCACAACCTCCGTCACCGTGCACGTCGAGGTGTGGGTTCTGCGCGGGGGGGCGGCGGCGCGGCGCATCAAGGTGACCGAAGGCGTGTTCACCTACGTCGCGCTCGACGACGAAGGGCAAAAGCGCCCGGTGCCGCCGGAGTAGGTGCTCGGCTTAGGCGGCATGGCCGAAACGCCGTGCGAAGCTTGCCGGTTCGCCGACGAGGTGAATCGTCGGCGAACCGGCGTTACGCCACCACCAGCCAGGCGTAGGTCCCCGCAGCGAACAGCCCGAGCGCAACGAAATCTTCGATAAAGCTAATCATTTTCATTTAGCGACCCCTTGAATTCGTCAGTTATTGGAATTTATATAGAACATACATAGAACAAATTGTCAACATCAAATCGCCAAAAAGGCAATCCATAAATTTTAGACCGGTTGGGGCGGGAAGTCGCGGATACGGGCACGGCGGCCTTTACCGCACCCGCGCTCAGCCCGGAGCGCGGGTCAGGGCGGAAGGTGTTCGCGTAACCGGAAGGCCCGCCGGGCGCAGGGCGGGGACGGCGGGCTTGGCGTTGCGCCATTCGGCAATTCTCGCCAACGCGGCATCGGGACGCTCGCGCCGGACGGCGACCTTGCCGGCGAACACCGCGCCGTTGTCCCCATCGATGGACAAGGGATCGCCCAAGACGAACCGTTGCCCGCCGATCGTGCATTCCCGCCCGCTGGCGCCGATCCGCAACCCGCCGCAGCCGACGACGCATACCTTGCCGAGCTGACGGGCCACGACCGCGGCGTGGGAGGTCCGGCAGCCCCGGGCGGTCAAGATGCCCTCGGCGGCGGCGATGCCTTCGATGTCCTCGGCCGCGGTGCCGCCGCGGATCAAGATGGCGGCCTCGCCCTTTTCGGCCATGGTTCGGGCCTGGCGCGAATCGAACGCCGCGAGCCCCACGGCCACGCCCGTGCTCGCCGGAGTGCCGCGGGCAATCGGTTCTCCGGAAGCGTCCAGGCAGATCCGCGCAACCGTCTCCAGATCGATCTCCGCGAGCCGTTCGAGCGCCGTCGCGGGATCGATCACGCCTTCGTTCACCAGATCCACGGCGATCTGCACGGCGGCCCACGGCGTGCGCTTGCCGGAGCGGGTTTGCAACATGTATAGGCGGCCTTCCTGAACGGTGAATTCGAAATCCTGGATATCCTTGAACTCCCGTTCCAGTATCGGCTTGATCCGGTTCAATTCGGCGTGGACCTTGGGCAGAACGAGGGCGAGGTGCCTGGAGTCGCGGACGGCGAACCGGCCGGAAACGACATCCTCGCCCTGGGTGCCGGGAAGGTAATCGATGTACAGTTCGTCGGCGCCGGTCGCCGGGTTGCGGGTGAATCCGACGCCCGCGCCGGAAGTGCCTCCGGCGTTGCCGAAAACCATGGCCTGCACGGTGACGGCCGTGCCGGCATCGTCGGCGAGGCGGTAGAGACGGCGGTACTCGACGGCGCGCGGGCTGTTCCAGGAGCCGAACACCGCCGCGGCCGCGTCGGCCAGTTGAACCCTGGGGTCTTGTGGAAACGCCGCGCCGGTGAGGGGGCGGACGAGCTCGAGGAATTCGCCGGCGAGAGCTTTCAGCGTCTCGGTATCGAATTCCTCCGGGCCGCTCCAGGAACCGGCGGCGAGAAAACGTTCGATGACCCGCGCGAAGGGCTCCGGCGGACAGCCGCGCACGATCTCGGCGTACGATTGGATCAACCGGCGGTAGCTGTCCCACGCCAGGCGCGGATTGCCGGTGGTGCGGATCATGCTGTGGACAGTGATGTCGTTGAGCCCGATATCGAGAACGGTATCCATCATGCCGGGCATCGAAACCGGCGCGCCCGAGCGAACGGAGACCAGCAGCGGCCGGCGCGCGCCGCCGAACGAGGCGCCGGTCACGTCTTCGAGCCAACGGATGCCGGCGGCGAGAAGTTCGTCGCCGGAGGGCGGCATTCGTCCGCCGGCGGCGAAGAA
>MIAC01000252.1:5689-6098 GCA_001830475.1 Rhodospirillales bacterium RIFCSPLOWO2_12_FULL_67_15 | reverse complement strand
GGCACGGGCAGGCCCAGCGCCGCCATGCGAATCAAGTTGTGGGCCTTTTGCCCGACCCGCGCGGCGTCGGCGCCGGGCGTGCCGGCCGAGGCGCCGCCGATGAAATGAATGGCGGCGTCCGCTTCCCCGGCCGGGGGTCGGGGCAGCGACCTGGTCGTGATCATGCCGCCATGACCTCCTCGAGAATATGGTCGCGCAGGATGAATACCCCGCGATTCAGCGCATCCGCCGCTTCTTCGAGGACGCGCGCGATTTCCGTGAACAGATAGAGGTCGCGGGTGTCCGTGATTTCCCGGACGACGGTCCGAACGACCACGCGGTTGGCGTCGTCGGTCTGGTGCTCGATCGCGCTGACGCGGGCGATGGCTTCGAGAAAATCCTTCATGTCCTCGTGCGCGCTGCCGCGATG
>MIAC01000252.1:5341-5649 GCA_001830475.1 Rhodospirillales bacterium RIFCSPLOWO2_12_FULL_67_15 | reverse complement strand
GCTTCGAGAAAATCCTTCATGTCCTCGTGCGCGCTGCCGCGATGGATATGCTCCGCGGCCTTCAGGCATTTCACGAATTCTTGCACTCCTTGGACGAGCAGCCCGGCCAGATCCTGGACCGGTTCGAACCAGGGCGCCGGCCGACGGTCGGACGAGATCAAAGTGAGGAGGAAGGCCGCTTCTTCGAGATTGTCGGCCGCGTCGTCGGCTTCCTCGATCAGGCGGCTGAGCGCCTCGGACCCGTGCACGCGATGCGCGAGCTGGCGGACCTCGTTCAGAAGCTTGTCGGCGCGGCTTTCCCAGCGACG
>MIAC01000252.1:0-5331 GCA_001830475.1 Rhodospirillales bacterium RIFCSPLOWO2_12_FULL_67_15 | reverse complement strand
GCGGTGCGGGCGGCCAATTCGCCGCCGCTTTCATGGGGCAGGCGCAGCAGGCAATCGCGCACGGCCGAGGCGATGTCGAAAATCAGTTCGGCGTGCTGCGTCGCCATGCCGAGGATGCTCTGATGCGCCGTCGAGAAATAGTTCAGCAACTCGGCCTTGACTTCGTCGCGGACGAGGTTTTCCGGCCGACGGTTCTGGAGTCCGATGCTGGTCGCGCGCAGGACGAATTTCAGGTAATCGGACGTTTGCGCCGTTCCGAGCACTTCGTGCAGGGACTGGCCGTAATGCAGGCGTCCGCGCGCGGCGTAGTCTACGGCGTCGAAAACCAGCCGTTCGCCGCCAAATTCGAGAAAGGCGCGGTGGCCGAGGTTATCGTCGGCGGCCGACTTGAGCAGGACGATCGCTTCCTTTTTCTTGACAAACTGCTGTAGTCGCTTGCGCGCCTTGTTCCAGTCGATGAGAAAAACGATGCGCGACCCGAGATAATCGAGATAGCGAAGCAACTGCTCTTCGTCGACGGCGGTGAACCGGCCGGTGGTCATGAAATAGGGCTCGTCCGCCAGTCCCTCTTTCCGCTGCGGTCGCGAATCCCGCCATGCGACACCGAACGGTTCGAACAAGCTGCGGAAGAATTCGAACCGCTCGAAATGGACGTCGGTGTAGGTCAGCGTGACCGTCATGCCGACGACGTGGACGATCAAAACGTGGGCGTCGGTCGTGCCGATATCGTTTTGGATGACGAGGCGATCGCCGATGCGGGTCGCGGTGGTGTCGAGGCCGGGATGATTGAACTTCAGGGGCGCGGTCCGATTGAGGCCGCGCATGAAAGCGGCGATTCGCTCCCGGTCGCCGGGGCCGATCTGATAGACGCAGGCGCCGTCGATCGTGTCCTCGGCGATCCGAGCCTGCAGGCCATTGAGGGCCTTGTGCAGATCCATGATGAGGATATGCAGGCTATCGGCCGTTCGATTCGCGCTGGTCATCGTCGCGATGTATGCGCCGGGAATCGTTCCGTCCGCCAGCGCCGGAGCCTGGGCGGCGAGGGCCTTAAGACGCCGGTCGTAGTCCTTGGCCGTGGTGGCGCCGTCTGGGGTAACACTAAACGCCGTGCGCAAGGGTTCGATCATTTCGCCGACGGCGCCCACGATCATGGCGTGCACCTCCGCCACGCGCGGAATCCGGTAAAGATCGTTTATCCGCGAACTGGCCGCAGGCAGATCGTCGAAGTCCGTTTCGTCGAGGCCGACCGCGAGCCGTTCTTCCCTCAGGCTCTGGGCCGGGGCTTCGGGCCGGTCGGCGTGCGCCTTGGCCGCTTGGAAAAGGGACAGACCAAACTTGGCGCGGTCGTTGGCGGCCAACCCGCGATTGACGAGGGCGGGCAGCAAAAGCGCCTTTTCGCCAAGTTCGTCGATGATCTTTAGCTTGCGAGTCATCGGGGGCATGCTCTGCGCGAGATCCGCCATGCCTCAATAGCAAGTGTCCGGCGACGGATTTGTTATAAAACGATGAATCTTCAGGGAATGATTGAAGTTTGTAATTATATCCCCAGCGAATGCGGTTGCGCCATGCGCAAGGTCAAGTCCAAAGAATTCGTCGGTACGGGACCACAGGACGATTTAAGTCATTGGTCGAGCATGTGATTAATATGGCATGGCGACAATCGATGCACCACTCCGCGGGGTTGGCGTTAATTCTTAATTTCGCCCACGACCAATCTGGCCGTACCCCAGCTCTTGTATGTGGAAGGGGAGATGAGGAAGTGCGATAGCTTTTCCTTTCCCCCTGCGGGGGAGGTTTAGGGTAGAGGAATCCCGCCCATACGGGCATGGGCTTAATCCGAATCCGCGCCAGAAGGTCCTAGGTTCCATGCGGCCGATCGTGCAATGGCAGCTTGTCAACGACCCGTTCGGCGATCCCGGCGTCTACGGCGAGTTCATGTTCGAGAAACGCGCCGTGCTGTTCGATCTCGGCGATATTGCGAATTTGAGCCCGCGCAAGCTGCTGCGCCTCGGCCACGTCTTCGTCAGCCACGCCCACATGGATCATTTCGCCGGATTCGACGCGTTGTTGCGCGTCTTGCTCGGCCGGAACCTGCGGCTTTATCTCTACGGTCCCTCGGGCTTCATCGATCGGCTCGAACACAAGCTTCGCGCCTACACCTGGAACCGCATCCGGAGCTACGGCGAGAACCTCGTGCTCGACGTGAGCGAGATTGGCCCCGCCGGGCCTTCCGCACGCGCCTCCTTCCAGTCGAAAGAGTCATTCGGTCGCGAGCCCCTGACGCCGGCCGCGCGCGAGGAGGACACGATCGCGAGAGCCGAGGGCTTTCGCGTGCGCGCCGCGACCCTCGATCACGAAATCCCCTGTCTCGCTTTCGCTTTCGAGGAAGAACGTCACGTCAACGTGTGGAAGAACCGGTTGGCGGAAGAAGGCCTCGCCGTGGGGCCGTGGCTGCGCAAGCTCAAGAAAGCCGTGCTCGCCGATGCGCCGGACGAAACGCCGATCCGGGCGGCCGCGCGCGGAGACGAAGAGACACACACGGTCGAGCGATCGCTGGGCGAGCTGAAGCGCACGGTGCTCGAGATCGTGTCCGGACAGAAGGTCGCCTACGTCACCGACGTCGTCTATCACGAAGACAACGCGGCTAGGATCGCTGCGCTCGCGAGCGAAGCGGACATCCTCTTCATCGAAACCCCGTTCCTTCACGAGGACGCGGAAGCAGCGGCGAAGAAGTGCCACCTAACCGCGCGTCAAGCTGGCCTGATCGCAAGGCGCGCAAGGACGAAGCGCATGGTGCCGTTCCATTTCTCGCCTCGCTACACGGGCCGCGCCGAGGACATTCGCCGCGAGGCCGAAGCGGCGTTCGCCGGCACGGACGAGACGGCGGCCTTGCGGTAAACCCCGCGCTCCGCGATCCACGGCGCGAATCCCTTCGCTCCGCCGGGAAGCCGTTCCTTGCGGCCGATCGCGAGCGCGCCGCCTTCGGACAGCACCGCCCCGATTCGATCCAGGACTTGCGCCTGGCCGGCGGCGTCGAAGTAGGTGAAGGCGAGATTGCGGCAGAGCACGAGATCGAAGGGCCCGATCGGCGCCTCACGGCGCAGGTCCTGGGCAAAAAACTCCACGCCTTCGCGGAATTCCGGCTTCAAGCAGAACAAACGCCCGTCGCATCGGAAGGCCGCGTTGCGCCAGCCGGCGGGCAACTCTCGGAGGCTGGCGGCCGGATAGCACGCGGTGTGGGCGCGCGCCAAAACCCGCTCGTCGGCGTCGGTCGCGACGATCGCGAGCGCGAGTTTCGGAAAGCGCGGCGCGAGCGTGGACTTCCAGAGCAGATTGAGGCTGTAAGGCTCTTCGCCGGAGGCGCAGCCCGCACTCCACGCCCGGAGAAATTTTTGTCCGCGCGCGATCGCTACTTCGGCCAAGCGGGGCAGAATCTCGCGCGCAAGCAAATCGAACGCGGCGGCGTCGCGGAAAAAACGCGAGATCGTGATGCGGCAAAAAGAGTCGAGCGTCTCCCATTCCGCCGAGTGCGATTCGAGAAAGCTCCGGTAGGCGTCCATGCCGGGAAGATGGAGTTCGGCGAGGCGCCGGCCGATGCGCTTAACGACCTGACGGCGCACCCGGCGGAAGCCCGGCCAAGCAAGACCCATGCGCGGCAACGCCCATTTCAGGAACGCATCGGACTGGACGTGGGCCATGCGTTTACCCCGGCGAGATCCGCCGCGCCTCAATAGCAAGTGTTCGGTGACGAACTTGTTATGGGATGATGAATTTTCAGGGATCGGAGAGGTAATTTCCGTGGATTGTCCACAATTAAATTTACAGCGATTGCAGACGCTTTGCGCGAGTCGCAGAAGCTCAGGCCCTGTTTACAGGCAGAAGAGGCGGAAAGCCTGGGCGTCCATGTAGACCGCGAGCCAGCCTTCGGCGAAGGTCGAGGCGAGCAGATTTCCGAGCGGTGAGAAGGCAACCAGCCCGAACGCGCCCGCAGCCAATCCCGCCGCCAGAGCAGGCGCGGCAGGGAAGGAGGGAAAGGCATGTGTGGAAGGCGCGTTCATGGATTTAATTTAGCACGGACCAAGGCCGCGGACAAAGCACAAGTCGCGAGCCCATATCGGGAAAAATCCCCGCCAGCCCTTGATCGCCGTGGCATTGGCGCACATGATGCGCCCATCGCGTTGCGAATGATTTGCGCTCCGCGTTGGCGTTCTCAACCCACTGCGAAGGTTTCTCATGCCGGCGAAAAATAATCCGCTCAAGTTGAATCCGCTGCAACTCCGCACACTCGCCCTGTTGCAGGAACTGGCGCGGCATCCCGCGACGTCGACCCGCGACCCCCAAAGCGGCGAAGCGACGATCACCCATCTTCCGCACGCTCACGGCGATCACGTCCACGTCGGCGAACTGGTGATATCGGCGCGCGATGCGAGCGGTTTTACCAATCCGGCGGTGTGGGCGGCCCTCGAGCGCAAAGGCTTGGTGCGCGGAAGCTTTCCCCACGCGGCGATCACGCTCACGGCCCAAGGGCTCGTGTACGACACGGGCCTCGGCGGAATCCGAGCCGACCACTCAGACCATTGATATTATTTATTTTTTAAGCTGTATGGGGGCGCGGTTCAAGCCGCGGCGGAAGACGCGCTGGGGATCTTGCGGTACTGGTTGTCGTCCAAGAGGACCGATTCGGAGAGGGTCTTGATGCGACTCGGCTGGCCTTCCTGGCTCAACTGGAAATGAGGCGTGACCGTCGGGCTGTGGATTTCGCGCTCGACGATCCAGGTGGTGGGATAGCCGCCGATGGTGATGAAGCGATCTCCGATCTGGATTTTTGCCTTGGGCATTGTTGTTCGGTTGTTTTATTTTTTGCCGGGCTGCGTCCCTGGGAATCCGCAGTTCCTCGCTGTTAATGGATAGGACTTTGGGCGAAACTTCTCAAGAGGCTACCTAACCCATTGCCAAAGGCGACAAAAACGCCCCTTCCGGCAAAACCGGAAGGGGCGGCGGGTCGTCTTGAAGGTCTTGAGTCGGTTCAGCTCGAATAATACATCTGGAACTCGAACGGGTGGGGGGTGTGCTCGAGCTTGTAAACCTCTTCCCACTTGAGCGCCATGTAGGAATCGATGAGATCGTCGGAGAACACGTCGCCTTTCTTGAGGAAGGCGCGGTCGGCGTCGAGGCAGCCGAGCGCCTCGCGCAAAGAGCCGCACACGGTCGGCACGTTCTTAAGCTCCTCCGGCGGCAGGTCGTAGAGGTTCTTGTCGATGGGCTGGCCGGGGCTGATCTTGTTCTGGATGCCGTCGAGCCCGGCCATCAACATCGCCGCGAAGCCGAGAT
>MIAC01000251.1:1432-3098 GCA_001830475.1 Rhodospirillales bacterium RIFCSPLOWO2_12_FULL_67_15 | reverse complement strand
AGCCCTCGCCGACGCCGCCCGGCGCCTGGAAATCCCTTCCGGCCGCCTCGCCCATTCCTGGCACGACGGCCGCGCCGGCGCGCCGGCCCCGGTCGAGAGCCTGGCCCAGATGGCGAAGGCCGCCCTGGTCCTGTTCGAGGCGACCGGCGACGCGGCTTACCTGCGCCGGGCCGAAGCCTGGGTCCGGCAGGCGGTGCGCGATCATTGGGACGACGCCGCCGGCGGCTTTTTCCAGGCCGCGGCCGACGCCGCGCCGGCGCTCGCCCGCCTCAAGCTCGTCATCGACATGCCCGACCCGTCCGGCAACGCGGCGACGGTGGAGGCGCTGGCCAAGTTCTATTTCCTGACCGGCACGGAAGAGATGCGCGCGAGCGCCGAGCGGACGCTGGCCGCGACCGGCGGCGGCGTCGTCGACGATCCGCTCGGCTCCGCCGGGCTTCTCAATGCCGCCGACACCCTGCGCCGGGGGTTGCAGGTGGTGATCGTGGGCGCGCGCGGCGAGACGGAGACCGACCGCCTGCTCGCCCGGATTTTCGCTTTCAGCCTGCCCGCGCGGGCGTTGCTCGTGATTCCCCCCGGCCAACGCCTCCCCGAAAACCATCCCGCCCACGGCAAGGGCCAGATCGAGGGTCGCGCCACCGCCTACGTCTGCCGTGGCACGGTCTGTTCGCTGCCCGCGACCGATACGGACGAGCTCGCCGAAACGATCCGCGCGATGCGCGCGGGTCCTTGAGAAGCGATAAGAACGGAAGCGCGGCCGTGGCCCACTGGCTGGTGAAAACCGAACCCGCGGCGTGGTCGTGGGAGGACCACGCGAAAAAAGGCGTCGAGCCGTGGAACGGCGTGCGCAATCCCCAGGCCGCCAACAACCTGCGTGCGATGAAAATCGGCGAACGCGCGTTCTTCTACCACTCGGGCGGCGCGCGGGAAATTGTCGGGATCGTCGAGGTCGTCCGCACGTATTACCCCGACCCGACCGATGCGACCGGACGCTTCGGCATGGTCGATTTCCGTGCGCGCGAGTCTTTGAATACCCCCGTGACGCTCGCCCAGATCAAGGCCGAGCCTCGGCTTTCCCATCTCGCGCTGGTGCGCCAGTCGCGGCTCTCGGTGACGCCCATAGACGAAAAGTCGTGGGCACGGATTTGCGAAATGGGAGGAATCGCGCCGTGACCGGCGTCGTCCTCTGCCGGCTCGCCGACATCGCGGACGGCGGCAGCAACGGATTCGTCGCGACCCGCCCCGGCGGCGTCATGCCGTTAGGCATGCATGCGCATGACGGCCGCCCCCACACAAGACCGGGCGCGAGTGTTGCCGCCGGGTTTTCGGGTTTGGGCGCCGTCATGCCGGTAGGCATGCCTTCGCATGACGCGCCCGGCGGCGAGCGGGTCGCCGTGCTCGCCGTTCGCCGCGGCGCCCAAGTCTTCGCCTACGTCAACAGTTGCCCGCACACCGGCGCGCCGCTCGACTTCCAGCCGGGACGGTTCCTGAGCCTGGACAAGACCCTGATCCAGTGCTCGACCCATGGCGCGCTCTTTCGCATCGAAGACGGCTTCTGCCTCGCCGGGCCGTGCGCGGGCAAGAGTCTGGAGCGGGCGGGGACCGCGGTCGCGGGCGGGGTGGTCTACCTCGTCCCCTGAGCGGCGGCCGATCCACCCGAAGCGTG
>MIAC01000251.1:0-1346 GCA_001830475.1 Rhodospirillales bacterium RIFCSPLOWO2_12_FULL_67_15 | reverse complement strand
CGCAGGCATTCGAACCGCAACGGCGGGCAACGGGCGCCCTGAGGAGGAGGTAAGTCATGGCGAAGATCGTCGAGGCCAACGAGAGGGAAGCGAGCGAAGCCGAAATCGCCGTCCATTGGAAGGAAGAGGGTTACTTTCCTCCGCCGGCGAACTTCATCGCCCAGGCGAATATGACCGACCCCGACGTCTTCAAGCGTTTCGCCTTGGAAAACATCCCTAACTGCTTCAAGGAGTACGCGGATCTGCTCAGCTGGTACGAGTACTGGCACACCACGCTCGACACCAGCGACGCTCCCTGCTGGAAGTGGTTCGTCGGCGGCAAGATCAACGCCTCCTACAATTGCGTCGACCGGCATCTGCCGAAGTACAAGAACAAGGCGGCCATCCACTTCGTGCCGGAGTCCGAGGACGAGCCGATCCAGGCCATCACCTACCAGGAGCTCTACGTGAGGGTGAACGAGGCCGCGCACGTGCTCAGGGACTTCGCCGGGCTCAAGGCGGGCGACCGGGTGACCCTGCACATGCCGATGGTGCCGGAGCTTCCGATCACCATGCTCGCCTGCGCCCGGCTCGGCGTCATCCACTCCGAGGTGTTCGCCGGCTTCAGCGGCCAGAGCTGCGCCGACCGCGTCGCGGATTCGCGCAGCCACGTCCTCGTCACCATCGACGGCTACTACCGGAACGGCACGCTCATCGACCACAAGGCCAACGCCGACATCGCCGTCGAGGCCGCGAAGCAACTCGGGCACACCGTGGACAAGGTGCTCATCTGGCGGCGCCATCCCGGCAAGTACGTGTCCAAGAGCGAGCCCGTGAAGGGCCGCGACTTCATCATGAACGACCTGATGAAGCCCTTTCACGGGAAGCGGCTCGAGCCCGTGGCCATGCCGGCGGAGGCGCCCTTGTTCCTGATGTACACCAGCGGCACGACCGGCAAGCCCAAGGGCTGCCAGCACAGTACGGGCGGCTACCTCGCGTATGTCGCCGGCACCTCCAAGTACGTGCAGGACATCCATCCCGAGGACGTGTACTGGTGCATGGCCGACATCGGCTGGATCACCGGCCACTCCTACATCGTTTACGGCCCGCTCGCGCTCGCCGCCTCGAGCGTGATCTTCGAAGGCGTGCCGACCTATCCCGACGCCGGGCGCCCGTGGCGGATCGCGGAAAGGCTGGACGTCAACATCTTCCATACCGCGCCGACGACCATCCGCATGCTGAGGAAGGCGGGGCCCGAGGAGCCGAAGAAGTACCGCTACCGCTTCAAGCACATGACCACCGTCGGCGAGCCCATCGAGCCCGAGGTCTGGCGCTGGTACTACGACGTGGTCGGCAAGGGCGAGGTC
>MIAC01000250.1:155-4894 GCA_001830475.1 Rhodospirillales bacterium RIFCSPLOWO2_12_FULL_67_15 | reverse complement strand
CCGAACAAGAAGCTCACCAAGCAGCTCGAGACCGCGCACCGCAAGGCGTACCCGGACATCAACCTGAACACCAACCACATCTACACCTTCGAGGCTCTGCTCGTCGCCGCCGATGCCTTCAAGCGCGCGGGCTCCACGAACCCGAAGGCGCTCGCCGACGCCATCCGCGCCACCAACATCAAGGACAACGTCAGCCCGGGCCCCGGCATCCAGTTCAACGCCAAGGGCCAGAACGACAAGCTGAAGAACTCCGCGATCCAGAATCGCGGCGGCAAGCTGGTGACGGTAGCGCCGAAGGAAGCGGCGAACGCCAAGCCCGAGTTGCCGATGCGGCCCTACGACAAGCGCTGACCGCGGGCGGCGCCTGGTCCGCCCGTGCCGATAGAGGTTTACCTCAACGTCGCCGCCAGCGGCCTGTTGACCGGACTGGTCTACGGGCTGATGGCGCTCGGCCTGTCGGTGATCTTCGGCGTGGTGCGCGTGGTCAACTTCGCCCACGGCGAGATGATGACCCTGGCGATGTTCCTGACGCTCGTCCTGTTCAACGCGCTCGGCCTTGACCCGCTGGTGCTGCTGGTGCCGGTCGCCGCCGCGATGTTCGCGTTCGGCTACCTGCTGCAGATCGGGCTGATCAACCCGTTCATCAACCGCCCCGAGCACAGCCAGTTCATGCTGCTGGTCGCCGTCGCGCTGGTTCTCGTCAACGTCCAGCTCATCGTCTTCGGCCCCGACGCCCAGGGCATCCGCACGCGCTACTCGTTCGACAGCTTCCAGCTCGGCACGCTGATCGTGGACGCCTCGAAGGTGTATGCCGCCGGGGCGGCCCTGGTGGTCGCCGGCGCGCTGTTCGCGTTCTTCCGCTTCACGCTGCTCGGCAAGGCGATCCGCGCCTGCGCCGACAACTACGACGGCGCGCGGGTGGTCGGGTTGAACGTGAAGCGGCTGTACGCGCTTACCTTCGGCATCGGCTCGGCATGCGTCGGCGCCGCCGGCGCCATGCTGATGGTGGTGAGCGACGTCACGCCGGCGATCGGCCCGGCGTACACGCTGCTCGCGTTCGTCATCGTCATCACCGGGGGCCTGGGTTCGATGCCGGGAGCCCTGCTGGGGGGCCTGCTGATCGGCCTCACCGAGGCGCTGGGCGGCGTGCTGTTCACGCCCTCGGCGAAGAGCATGTTCGCCTTCGCGCTGCTGGTGCTGGTGCTGCTGTTCCGCCCGCAGGGCATCCTCGGCAGGAAGGCGGCGTGATCGCGCGCCTGCTGGAAGGCGTGCCGCGCCGCGGCCTGGTCGCCCTCGCCGCGCTGCTCCTCGTGCTGCTCGTGTTTCCGGCCTTTGCCAGCGGCTACCTGCTCGCCGTCGGCTTCCTGATCCTGTACTTCGCGTTCGTCGGACAGGCCTGGAACATCATGATGGGCTTCGCCGGCCAGCTCTCGCTGGGGCATTCGCTCTACGTCGGCCTGGGCGCCTATGCCGCCGCCGCACTCTATGTGCACTTCGGCGTCAGCCCCTGGATCGGACTCGGAGCATCGATTGCCACCGCCGTGCTTGCCGGCGCCGTGATCGGATTCCTCGCCTTCCGCTTCGGTGTCGCCGGCGTGTACTTCGCCATCCTGACGATCGCCTTCTCCGAGTTCGCGCGCATCGGCTTCGACCACTTCACCTGGGTGCAGGGCTCCTCCGGCTTCTTCCTGCCGGTCACCAACTACGCCGCGAACGACCTCTGGAACCTGCGCGGCAGCCCGACCATGTTCTACTACCTGATGCTCGGCATGACCGCGGGAGCGTTCGTGCTGTGCCACGCGCTGCTGCGCAGCCGCATGGGCTACTACTGGCTGGCGATCCGCGAAAGCCAGGAGGCCGCGCAGGCGCTCGGTGTCAACGTGTTCCGCTACAAGATGTACGCCGTCATGATCTCGGCGGCGATGACCTCGCTCGCCGGCATCGTGTTCGCGTTCTACTACAACAACCTGTTCCCCGAGCAGATCTTCCACATCTCGCGCTCGATCGAACTGATCCTGGGCCCCATCATCGGCGGCATCGGCACGCTGGTCGGCCCGCTGGTCGGCGCCCTGCTGCTCACCGGCCTCGCGGAGGGCATGCGCGAGGCGATGCTGCAGCTGGGCATCGATGTGCCGGGTGTGAAGCAGGTGTTTTACGGCGTCTGCCTCCTGCTCGTCGTGATGTTCCTGCCGAACGGCGTCTGGCCGCCGCTGGCCAAGGCCTTCGGGTTCGAGCGCAGGTCCACGGACCGGGGCGAGCGCTGAGATGCCGGCGCTGCTCGAGGTGGCCGGGATTTCGAAGAACTTCCGCGGCCTGCGCGCCGTGCACGACGCCTCGTTCGATATTGCCGAGGGCAGCATCAACGCGCTCATCGGCCCGAACGGCGCCGGCAAGACCACCATCTTCAACATGGTGGCGGGCGTCTACCGGCCGGATTCCGGCTCCATCGCGTTCGACCGGAAACCGATCCATGGCTTGCGGCCGGACCAGATCTGCGCCGCCGGCATCGGCCGCACCTTCCAGGTCGTCAAGCCGTTCGCCGGTCTCTCGGTGCTGGACAACGTGATGGTCGGCGCCTTCCTCACGGAAAAGACGTCCGCCGGCGCGCGCAAGGTGTCCCTTGCGGTGCTCGAAAAGCTTCACCTCGCCGCCAAGTGCGACCTCCCCGCCTCGTCGCTCACCCTTCCCGACCGCAAGCGGCTCGAGGTCGCGCGCGCGCTTGCCACGCGGCCGAGGCTTCTGCTCCTCGACGAAGCCATGGCGGGACTGCGCCCCACCGAGTGCGACCAGATGGTGGAGGTGTTCCGCGAGTTGAACCGCACCGACGGCCTCACCATCCTGCTGATCGAGCACGTCATGCGCGCGGTGATGGCCCTCGCGCAGCACATCGGCGTCCTGCACCACGGCGAAGTCATCGCCCGCGGCAGCCCCGAGAAGATCGTACGCGACGCGGCGGTGCTGGAGTGCTATCTCGGCGAGGAAACCGAGGTGTGAACGGGTGAGCGCGTTCCTGCGGGTCGAGAAACTGGATCTTTACTACGGCGACGCGCAGGCGCTCGCCCGCGTCAGCCTCGAGGTGCCGAAAGGCGAGATCGTCGCCATCGTCGGCGCCAACGGCGCCGGCAAGTCGTCGCTGATCCGGGCGATCGCGGGAATTGAAAAGCCCCGTTGCGGAAAAATTCAATTTGAGAATAAGGACATTTCAGGACTTGAACCGCACCAGATCTGCAACCTCGGCATCGGCCAGGTCGCCGAAGGGCGCCAGGTGTTCCCCTCGCTGAGCGTCGAGGAAAACCTCGAGATGGGCGGGCTGCTGCGGCGCGCGCGCGCCGCAGCGAAACGGAAGATGGGCGAGGTCTACGCCATGTTCCCGCAGCTCGCCGAGCGCAGGACCAGCTCGCCGGCACGCTGTCGGGCGGCGAGCAGCAGATGCTCGCGATCGGCCGCTGCCTGATGGGCAATCCGGAGCTGATCATGTTCGACGAGCCCTCGCTCGGCCTGGCGCCCCTGGTGGTGCAGGAAGTGCTGCATACCATCCGCACGCTCAACGCGAACGGCATCACGGTGCTGCTGGTGGAGCAGAACGTCGCGGTGTCGCTGAAGATCTCGAACCACGCCTACGTGCTGGAGAACGGCAGCGTCGTGATGAGCGGTCCGGGCAAGGACTTGCTGCACGACGACCGCGTGCGCCAGGCCTTCCTGGGACTGTAGACGGGGTAGAATCCGCCTCGCGGGGCGCGCGCCCCGCGTCGCCGCACCAACCCGCTCCCGGGGGCCCGCAGCATGCGACTTTCGCTCCGATTCATCGTCCCGCTCGCGCTTGCGCTCGGCGCTATCGCCTACGGCGTGGTACCGCTGGTGGACGAGCTCACCCTCAAGTGGTTCGTGCGCGACCTCGACAGCCGCAAGAACCTGATCACCAATGCGGTCCAGGAGCCGCTGGTCGAGCTGCTGACCGACAAGGCGCGCGACCGGGTGCGGCTGCAGCGCGTGCAATCGTTCTTCACCCGCATCCTGCAGGACGAGCGCCTGTTCGCGCTCGGCTTCTGCGATGCCTCCGGCAAGCTGGTGTACCGGACCTCGACGCTGCCCCCCGAGGTCGTATGCCGCGCGCGGGACGCGCCGCCGGAGGAAACCGGCCGTGTGATCCGCCAGCCCGTGGGCGCCCTGCATGTCGGCGCGAGCCCGCTGCTGGTGGACGGCCAGCGCCTGGGCGAGCTCCTGATCGTGCACGACATGAGCTTCATCGAGCGGCGCAGCGCCGACACCAAGAAATACGTCGTCTATATGTTCGCGGCGATCGGCGCGGTCATCGCGCTAATCACGGTGGTGATCGCGGAGCTGTCGTTCCGCGGCTGGATGGCCGGCATCAAGGCGCTGATCCGCGGCCAGTCGCTCGCCCTTTCGCCGGAGCCCAGATCGCGCGAGCTGCGGCCGATCGCGCGCGACCTGGAGGCGATGGTGCGCGAACTGGAGGGCGAGCGCCGCACGCGGGACGAGTCGCAGATCAGCTGGACGCCGGAAAACCTGCGCAACATCCTGCGCGAGGACCTCAAAGGCCATGAGATCCTGATCGTCTCCAACCGCGAGCCCTACATCCACGTGCGCAAGGACGGACGCCTCGAGGTGCAGCGCCCGGCCAGCGGGCTGGTGACGGCGATGGAACCGGTCATGCGCGCCTGCTCGGGCACCTGGATCGCGCATGGCTCGGGCAGCGCCGATCGCGAGGCCGTGGACGC
>MIAC01000250.1:0-102 GCA_001830475.1 Rhodospirillales bacterium RIFCSPLOWO2_12_FULL_67_15 | reverse complement strand
TGTGGCTGACCAAGGAGGAGGAAGCCGGGTACTACTATGGCTTCGCCAACGAGGGGTTGTGGCCGCTGTGCCATATCGCGCATACGCGGCCCGTGTTTCGCG
>MIAC01000249.1 GCA_001830475.1 Rhodospirillales bacterium RIFCSPLOWO2_12_FULL_67_15 | reverse complement strand
ACCGGACGGCGTTTTACCTGCCGCTCGCGGTACTGCACGCCAGCGTGCTGCTGCGTTTTGGCGCCGGCATCGCCGACAGCGCCGCGCTGCGCCTGACGGGCGGCTTCGGCAACGCGTTGGCCATCGCGTTGTTAATTCTCACGGCAGCGGCAAGCGCCATCACGGCGCGCAAATAGCGCGCATCAGAGGACTTTGCCCGGATTCATCAGTCCTTGGGGGTCGAACGCGCGCTTGATCGCGCGCATCAGTTCGAGTTCGAGCGGCGCCTTGCGCTGCCTGAGATCCTCGCGCTTGAGTTGCCCGATGCCGTGCTCCGCGGAGATCGAGCCGCCGAGCGAGGCGACCGCGTCGTAGACCACGCGGTTGACCTGTTCGCGGCGAGCGATCAGCGCCGCGGTTGCGGCGGCGTCGGCCATGCCGATGTTGTAGTGCAGGTTGCCATCGCCGACGTGTCCGAAGATGAAGCTCTGCGCACCCGGAAACGCCGCTGCGAGCGCGCCTTCGACCTGCTCGACGAGCGCCGGGATTCTCGACACGGCTACCGCGACGTCGTGCTTGACGTTGGCGAACTGCGCCTCGGGAATGGTTTCGCGGATGCGCCACAGGGCGGCTGCCTGCGCCTCGCTTGCCGCGATCGCGGCGTCGCGCAAGGCGCCGCGTTCCGCGCCGTCGGCGAGCGCCGCTTCGAGGCGGGCCTGGAGCGATTCGAAGCTGCCGCTATCTTCCAATTCGGCAAGCACGTACCACGGCTGGGGCGCACCGAGGGGATCCAGCGTACCCGGCGCGTGCGCCATCACCGCCTCGAGGCAGCGGCGCGACACCAGTTCGAAAGCGCTGATGCGCTCGCCGACGCGCTCGCGCAGCTGCGCCAGCAGTTGCACTGCCGCGGCGGGGCTGTCGAGCGCGATCCAGGCGGTGGCGCTCGCGCTCGGCTTCGGCCGCAACCTGAGCACCGCAGCGGTAATCACGCCGAGCGTCCCCTCGGCGCCGAGAAACAGCTGCTTCAGATCGTAACCGGTGTTGTCCTTGCGCAGGCTGCGCAGGCCGTGCCAGATGCTGCCGTCCGGCAGCACCACCTCGAGGCCGAGCACCTGCTCGCGTGCGTTGCCGTAACGCAGCACGTTCACGCCGCCCGCATTGGTGGACAGGACGCCGCCGATCTGGCAACT
>MIAC01000248.1 GCA_001830475.1 Rhodospirillales bacterium RIFCSPLOWO2_12_FULL_67_15 | reverse complement strand
GTCGCCGGCGGCACCAAGCAAGGCATCCCCGGCGATTACAACTGGATCACGTTCCTGTTCCGCTGGCTGCATGTGCTGTCGGGCGTCATGTGGATCGGCCTGCTTTGGTACTTGAACTTCGTGCAGACGCCGAGCATGCCTAAGATTCCCGACGAGCAAAAGCCGGCGATCACCAAGGTCATCGCGCCGGCGGTGCTGTTCTGGTTCCGTTGGGCGGCGATGGCGACGATTGTCACCGGACTGATTCTCGCCGGGATGAGCGGCTATCTGATCGACGCCCTCACGCTCGGCGCCTCCGGCGGTTTCGCCGTGCCGAAGAGCACCGCGATCGGAGTCGGCATGTGGCTCGGCGCGATCATGTGGTTCAACGTCTGGTTCATCATCTGGCCCAACCAGCAGAAGGCGCTGGGCATGGTGCAAGTTGAAGCCGACGCCAAGGCCAAGGCGGCGCGCCTCGCCGGCTTGACCTCGCGCGTCAACTTGATGCTCTCGGTGCCGATGCTCTACGCGATGGTCTCGGCGCAGAACATCTACTGATCCGCGCAAGAACGCGTGGGGAAGGGCCCGGCGGCGACGCCGGGCCTTACTTTTTTTGGCGTGGTCCCGTTACGGATTGGCCACCGGCCATGTGAACGCGCGTTCGGCTACGGCTCCTATTTGGCGAATCCGCAAAGTCACGGATGTCGGCGCGGGACTGATCGGCTTGAACACCAATACGCCCTGGCGGTGATGGCCCCCAGGCGGATCGCCTTCCCAGGCGACCGGCCGCCGGTCCTCGCCGTCGGGGCCGGCGAGCGCCGCAACGGCGAGAAAGTCCTGGGTCAGCGGGACGGTGTGGGTGTCGAACTCGACCGCGAAGCGCCAGGTTTCCGCCCCGGCCGAAAGCGTCAACGGCGCGACCTTCACCGTCACTTGACCTTCCTTGTTGACTTGAGGCTGCGGCGGCTTGGCTTGCTGGGCGCGGGCAGGCGTCCCGATGACTTGGACAATCCCGAGCAATACGGCGGCGGCGATCAGAACGACCCGGCGCCGCCGGAGAATATCATAAGCCATGGGTCAGGCTCCGTGGGCGAAGGCGGCGAGCCGGCGGCTCATGTAAGCGATCCCGGCCAAGTTGGCCGCCACCCCCACCCAGAACAACTCCACTTGATATTGTCCCACGAGGCTTACCAGTCCGGTCGCCCCCAGGACCGGCAAAAGATTGACCAGATAATGCGTGCAGCAGGAAAGCATGGCCGCGCCGGAAGTGCCGCCGGTGACGGCGACGACTTTGCCCGAGCCGGCTGTCCGCACGGCCCATCGCAGATAGACGAAGAGGCCGACTTGAACGCCGAAACCGACCGCGAGCGTCACGATGAACGGCCAGTAAGTCCCGAATTGCTCCAAGGCATACGACCACCCCGACACCAGAGTCAGAACTCCGAAGTAGATCGCGAGCAATCCTGTGCCGCTCAGCCCGCCGGCGGCGATCGCCACTCCGAGCGCCTTCGGGTCCAACCGGAAAGACGGGTTCGCGCCATGGTCCGGGCACGAAGGCCCGGCGGAACCGGCTACGGCCGACGCGATGCCCGGCCGGTAGGCCGCGGGATCGGCGCGAAAGCGGTCGCGGCAGGCGGTCGAGCAGAAGTACAACCGCTCGCCCTCGAACTCCAGGCTGGCGGCGGCCTCGGCCGGGTCGAGCGTCATATTGCAAACGGGATCGGTGGGCATGGTTTTCCTCGGATGCCAAGCGCGCCCGCTGACGCCGTGCACGATGCAAAATTTAGGAGAACGCGCCGCGACGCGCCTTGACCTGCATCAACCGCCGACGCCGGCACACCGCCGTTTGACGGGCCACGGAGAATTACCCCTTCGCCGCTTCCATGACGCACGCGCCGCAGGGGTTGCGAAATTATCGAATTCCGATAATATCGGATATGTGATCGAAGGTTTCGGCAACCGTCTGGCCGAGGACTTGTTTCTGGACAGGCCCTCCAAGGAGTTGCGCCGGTTCCCTCCCGATCTGAAGCGGGCGGCCCGGCGCAAGCTGCTTTATTTGCACGATGCCGCCGAACTGATGGACCTGCGGATGCCGCCTGGAAATCGGCTGGAAGCGCTGAAGGGGGATTTAACTGGATATCATTCGATCCGGATCAACGATCAATGGCGGATCGTATTCCGCTGGGAGAACGGCAACGCTCGGGACGTCAGGGTCGTGGATTACCATTGAACGAAAGCATGAGGTTCGCAACATGAAGATGAAGCAGCCCAAGAATCCTTTCCACCCCGGCGAAATCCTGCTGGAGGAGTTCCTCCGGCCTTCCGGGACGACCCAGACGGCCTTCGCCCGGAAACTTGGCTGGACGCCGGCCCGCTTGAACGAGTTCATCAAGGGCAAACGCGGGGTGACCGCGGACGCCGCGCTCGACCTCGCCCAGGCGCTCGGAACCTCCGCCAAGCTCTGGATGAACCTGCAGGCGACCTACGATCTCGACCAAGCGATGAAGCGGCGCAAGGCCGCCTGACGCGGGGCCACCGGAACCCGTAGCGGCAGTGGGTCAACGGCGCGGCGCGGTGCCGCGCATGTCGGGAGCGATCTTATCCCCGCAGAGTTAAAGCCAACGGCCGAACAGCAAAAGCAATCCCATCAACCCTAGAACGAGCGCGAACCCGGTCTTAACGGTTCGGGCCAGCCGCGCGACTTCCCTCGAGATTAATCGCAGATTGCCGGCAGGAGATTCGGCTTCGGAACCAGGCGCGGCAACCGCCATGGTCTCGTCGGCGGGAGGCAAGGGAACGCTCGATACCGATGCGGGGACTTCTTGTTGTTCCACCTCCCACCCAAAACCGGTCACATGGCCGCAAAGGTATCCGCCGTCATCCTCGCCCTTGAGCACTCCCCAAGTGACGGGAATAACCGGCGGCGCATGCCTGTCATTCACAAGCCCACCTACCCAGTCGAGCGATAACACACATCGTCCGATCCGCCTCGCAAGGAAATCGTCCTGAAACCGACCGAGCGCTTCCCTCGGCAGGACGCACTCGATAGCCCACCCCTCTTCCATGCCCAGCTCCCAGTCGCTTGGCGAACAGAAAAGCATCGCGGAAGGTGGATCCTCCGTCAATCTTTTTGCAACCCGCTGAACAAACCCGTAGATAGTAGGATCGGCACTCTTGAACCGCTCAGAGGAAGGGGCAATGTCTTGGTGTTGCCTCCACTCCTTTTCCAAATATTCCTTGAAACTTTGGCTGTTTCCTGAAGACCGGATTGTTAACGGAAACTCTTGAGCCTTGTTTTGTTCCTCTCCAATGAAAGCGACCGAATCTTTTTCTAAAACCGCGTCCCCGTGAAAAGTGATTTCGTCGAATACGTCCGTTTCCTCGGAACGGCGCTTGGCGGAATAAGAGCGGTGTAACTTCAGATTCTTCACTTCGACACGGAAAGTTCTGAGCGTCACGCCGTATCCGCCTAAAACATCCGACAATTCCTCTGCCATGTGTCCCCCTCGAGTGCGCGCTCACTACGACGGAAATCCGTCTCGGCTTCGTGGGGCGGCGCTTTCTCGCCCGTCTCGGTCTCGGCCGCGACCGCGACCCTTTCACGCCGCCAACACGTCGAGCACCACGTCGGGACGTTTCTCGATGACCTTGAGCAGCGCGCGGGCCGCGCCCTCGGGGCGGCGGTGGCCGCGTTCCCAGTTCTGAACCGTGCCGACGGGAAAGCCGAACTGCTTGGCGAATTGCCGTTGGGTCATGCCCAGGCGCCTACGGATCGCCTTCACGTTCACATCCCTCGGCACGCGGACGGTTCGAACCCGAACGCCTGTCTTCTCGCCGCGCGCATGGGCGGCGGCTTCCCCGAGACTGGCCATCAAGCCGTCGAAAAGTTTCTTCCTCATCGTCGCTTCCCTTGCAGTTCGTTCTCGACCACCGCCATCAAGGCTTTGCGCTGATCCGGGGTGAGATCGTCGCGCTCGCTTTTCGAGTATGCGAGCAGCAGATAGAGCGGCATCGCCTCGCTGTGATAGTAGTAGATCACTCGCGCACCACCCCGTTTCCCCCGGCCCTGGGCACCCACCCGCAGCTTGCGGAGGCCGCCGGTTCCCCGAATGAGGACGCCGGCCTCGGGGCTGTACGCCAGGAAATCCACCAGGGCGGAAATCTCGTCCTCCGATAACAGCCGCCCAACCGAGCGGCGGAAGCCGACGGTTTCCGCCACCGCTACCGGAACAACATCAGGATAGGCCTTCGTCATAGGTCGGTCAATGACCGGGCTCGCCCGGCCGGGCTTTTTGCTTTGGGAGAGATCACTTGACCGCGATCAAGGCGGCGGCCACCGGGCGGCCTTCGGCGAGCAGGACGTTGAAGGTCCGGCAGGCGGCGCCGGTATCCATCCATTCGAGCGCGACCCCGCGCGCTTTGAATACCGGGCGCAGAGGGCCGGGCGCCGGCGCGAAGCGCGGCCCGCAGCCGACGACCAAAATCTCGGCCGGCGGGAGCGCCTCGAACAGCGGCGCGAGCGCGAATTCGGTCACGTCGGCCGCGGCCGCGACCGTCCAGGCGAGTGTCCGTTCGGGAAGAACGATCACCGATCCCGCGTAACGCGCGCCCGCGATCACGAATCCGCCGTCGCCGTACGCTTCGATCACCTGCCGGCCGGCCGGAACGAGCGGCGTGATATCGAGGCTCATGGCGCGCCCGGCGCCGCCTCCGGGGCAGGACGGTCGTGCGCGCCGCGGTCGATGTTCATGTAGAGCAGCATCGGCAACGCGACGCAGATCGTGGAATAGCTGCCGACGACCACGCCCCAGAGCAGGGCAAAACTGAAGTCCCGGATCACCGACCCGCCGAAGGCGTAGAGCGCGACCACGGTCAGGAACACCGTGCCGGACGTGTTGATGGTGCGCGACAGCGTCTCGTTGATGCTGCGGTCGAACAGCTCGGGCAACGGCATGGTCTTGAACTTGCGCAGGTTCTCGCGCACCCGGTCGAAGATCACCACCGTGTCGTTGATCGAATAGCCGGCGATGGTCAAGAGCGCCGCCACGGTCGAAAGATTGAACTCGAGCCCCGAAAGCGAGAATACCCCGACGGTCGAAATCACGTCGTGGAACAACGCGGCGATGCCGGCGGCGCCCCATTTCCATTCGAAGCGGAACCACAAATAGACCATGATGCCGCCGAGCGAAACGATCACCGCGAGGATGCTTTCGCGCAACAGTTCCGCTCCGACCTTGGGTCCCACGCTCTCGACCCGGCGGTACTCGACGCTCGCGCCGAGGGCGGACTTCACTTTTTCCACCGCCCGGCCTTGCGCCTTCTCGTCGCCTGCCTGGAGCGGGAGGCGGATCAGGACCTCGTTCGGGCCGCCGAAGCCCTGGATTTCGGTCCCGCCGAGGTTGAGCGAATCGACCTTCGCCCGCGTCGACGCCATGTCCACCGGGCCCGGAAACCGGGCCTCGATCATGATACCGCCGGTGAAGTCTATGCCGTAGTTGAGCCCGCGCGCCGCAATCAGCAGCACCGAAGCGGCGATCAAAAAGCCCGAGACGGCGAAGAAGATCAGGCGCAGCCGGATGAACGGCAGGCGGGTGTCGGGGGGAATCCAGACGATGCCGCGGAACATGACTCGTTTCCTTCCGTCCCGGTCAGATCGGCAGCAGCTTCGGACGCGCGAGCCGGAGCCAGCCCACCGTCATCAGGCGCGCGACCGAGATCGCCGTGAACATCGAGGTGATGATGCCGAGCGACAGCGTCACCGCAAAGCCGCGAATCGGCCCCGAGCCGAGAAAATAGAGCACCCCCGCCGCGATCAGCGTGGTGAGGTTCGAATCGACGATGGTCGTCATCGCCCGGGCATAGCCCGCGTCCATGGCCGAGATCGGCGGCCGCCCCAGCCGGGATTCCTCGCGCATGCGCTCGTAGATCAGCACGTTGGCGTCGACCGCCATGCCCATGGTCAGCACGATGCCGGCGATGCCGGGCAGCGTCAGCGTCGCTTGCAGAATCGACATCATCCCCAGGATCAGCGCCAGATTTAGGAGCAGGGCGATGTTGGAGATCATCCCGAACAGGGCGCCGTAGCCCGCGACCATGAAGACTATCACCAGGACGGTGCCGATGACGGCGGCGAACCTTCCCGCCGCGATCGAGTCGGCGCCGAGGCCGGGACCGACCGAGCGCTCCTCCAGAATGGTGAGCGGCGCCGGCAGCGCGCCGGCGCGGAGCAGGAGCGCGAGGTCCCTCGCCCCTTGCACGGTGAAGCCGCCGCTGATTTGACCGGACCCGCCGAGAATGGGTTCGCGAATGACGGGCGCGCTGATGACCTTGCCGTCGAGCACGATGGCGAACGGCTTGCCCACGTTCTTGCTGGTCGTGTCGCCGAAGCGCTTGGCCCCCTGGGAATCGAACCGGAAACTGACGACCGGCTCGCCGGTGCGCTGGTCGAAGGTCGGCTGCGAGTCGATCAGCGTGTCGCCGCTGACCATGACCCGCTTCTGGATCAGGTAATGGCTTGGCCGTCCGCCGGGACGGTCGGTTTCGGCGCCGGGGAGCAACTGCGCGCCGGGCGGCACGCGCCCCGCGAGCGAGTCCTCGACGCTCGCGCGCTCGTCGAGCAGATGAAACGTCATTTTGGCGGTGCGCCCCAAAAGTTGCTTCATGCGCTCGGGGTCGTCCAGACCGGGAAGCTGGACGACGATGCGGTCCTCGCCTTGGCGTTGGATCGTCGGCTCGCGCACGCCGGTCTCGTCGATGCGCCGGCGCACGATCTCGATCGACTGGTCGATGGTGGCGCTCTTGCGCTTGCGCAACGCCTCGGGCTTGATCGTCAGGATCACCCGGCCGCCCTCGCCCGTCGTCACCGCCATGTCGCTGTCCAGCTTGCGCACCAGCTCGCGGGCGTTGTCGGCCTCGGCCGGGTTGCGGACGACGAAGGAAACGCCGTCGGCGGACACGCCGAGACGCTCGTACTGGACACGTTCCTTGCGCAACTCGGCGCGCACCGTATCCACCAGCGCCTCCATCCGCTCGCGCACGACGGTCGCGCTATCCACTTCGAGCAGGAGGTGCGAACCGCCCTGTAGATCGAGGCCGAGAACGAACGTGTTCTTCGGCAGCCATTGGGGCAGCGCTTCGAGGGTCTTGGGCGCGAGGAAGCTCGGCACCGCCGCGAGGCAGCAGATGATCAGCGTCGCGAGAATGACGATGACCTTCCAGCGTGGAATGTTGACCATCGCCCAGGCTCCGGTGAAACGCCGGCGCGGACCGCCGTCGTCCGCTCAGCTCCCCTTGCCGCCGAAGAGCTTGGAGAGGAAGGAGCCGACGCCCTGGCCCAGCCCCGAGGCGGAGCCGCCCGTGGGCGCGATGTTCTGATTCGCCGGCTCGGGGTGCGTCAGCACCGCCGACAGGGTCTGGCGCTGGACGCGCACGCGCACGCCCTCGGCGATCTCGACCTGGACTTCGTTCTCGTCGACGATCTTGGTCACGGTGGCGATGATGCCGCCCCCGGTCACCACCTTGTCGCCGCGCCGGACGGCGGAGAGCATTTCGCGGTGCTGCTTCATCTTTTTCTGCTGCGGGCGGATGAGCAGGAAATAGAAGACGACGAAGATGAGGACCAGCGGCAGCAGGGCCTCGAACCCGCCGCCGCCGAAACCGCCGCCGGCCGCCTGCGCGTATGCGGGGGAAATCAGCATCGGATACTCCTTGGTTTCAGGACTTTATGAGTCGCTTTTTTTCGGGCCGCACGCCTTGCGTTGGCGGGCGCGCGGCCAGCGGACTATACCGGCCGGGCCCCGAGTTGCAAATGCAAAGCCGCAGGAAGGGGCCTGCCTTAAATGTAGAGCATTACCCGACGCTCACGGCTTCCCGCCCGGGTCTTCCGCCGCCCGCGAATGCCCGCGTAAACGCCAGCGATGCAGAGCCACCAGCGCCCAGACGCCCTCGACCAGCCCGAACGGCCAAGCGCCTTGCAAAAACCCGTAGGCCGATGCCAGCGCGCAGGCCCCGGCGAACGCGAGAATGAACCACCGGCTGCGATCTTCCAGGGCGTAGAAGACCAACATCGCCGTGACCGCCAGCAGGCCGAACGTAGTAAGCGGATCCATGGTCCCAACCGCTTAAAATGCGCTGCCATTTATCTCGCAAAACATTGCGGGAGTCTCGGCCCATATGCGCGGAAACCCTTGGAAAGTCTCGATTGACGAGGGGAAACCGTGTGCTACCGTCCGCCCCCATGAGCGACATCGAACTTCTGCCGCTGCTCAGGCGCATCGCCGAGGCGCTCGAACGCCGCGCCCCGCCCAAGCCCGACTCCGCCGGGCTCGCGGAGGCCGAAGCCTTCATCTGGCACGCCGAGGGCGAGCGGCTGGAGAGCGTTCCCCGGGTCAACCGGGTCGAACTCGCGCTGCTCAAGGGCATCGATCGCCAAGCCGCGTTGCTGCTCGACAACACCCGCCGCTTCGCCAAGGGGCTGCCCGCCAACAACGCGCTGCTCTGGGGCGCGCGCGGCACCGGCAAGAGCTCGCTCATCAAGGCGGTTCACGCCACGGTCAACGGCGAGATGCCGAACGCGCTGGCGCTGGTCGAAATCCACCGCGAGGAAATTCCGTCGCTGCCCGCGCTGCTCACGCGCCTCAGGGATTCGGACCGGCGCTGCATTCTCTTCTGCGACGATCTGTCCTTCGATTCCGGCGATACGTCCTACAAATCGCTCAAGGCGGTGCTCGAGGGCGGGATCGAGGGCCGCCCGAACAACGTGATGTTCTACGCCACCTCCAACCGCCGCCACCTGATGCCGCGCGACATGATCGAGAACGAACGCAGCAGCGCCATCAACCCCAGCGAAGCGGTCGAGGAAAAGGTGTCGCTCTCGGACCGCTTCGGACTTTGGCTCGGCTTCCACGCCTGCGACCAGGACACCTTCCTCGCCATCGTCCAAGGCTACGCCCAGCGCTACCGCTTGGCGGCGAAGGGGCTCGACCTCGCCCACGAGGCGAACGAGTGGGCGGTGACCCGCGGCGCGCGCTCGGGCCGGGTGGCGTGGCAGTTCATCCAGGACTTGGCGGGGCGGCTCGGCAAGCGGCTAGTTTGATTCCTTCCCCGCGCGCGCGTAGTTGAGCACGCCTTCCAGGATCGCGGCGAGGGCGTCGTCGAGGCGCTTGTGTCCGACCGGATCGTCGAGCGCGACGCCGTAGAAGCTGCCGCCCAGGCGCCCGCGCGCGGCCAAGTGGTCGGCCGCCGCCGCCAGCACCGCCATGACCGCCTCGATGTCCACCTTGGCCGGAACCTTGTGCTGGCGAAAGACGCGGGTCGTGGCGTCGCGGCGCCACTGCTCGCGCAACCGGTCGAGCCGCTCGCTCAGCGCGTTTCTTTCGCCCATATCCCAGGCGATGGCCTCGAGAGTGACGGGACGGCGGCGCAAGGACGCGAGATAGCCCTGGACCAGGGCGGCGAGCGCCGGGGCGAGATCGGTCTCAGGGATCGCGCGCGCGCGCGCCGCCTCCTCGACCGTGGGCCAGAGATCGGTTTTTTCCGCGAACGCGGCGAGCAATCCCTCCAGCCCGCCGAAATAGCGGTAGATCAGAACCTTGTCGACGCCGGCGCGCGCGGCGACGGCGTTGACCCCGATCCGGCGCGAGCCGCCCGCCTCAGCGAGAATCGCGCCGAGCGCCGCGAGGATTTTCTCTTCGGTCAGGGCACGGTCGCGGGCCATGCGGTCCCCTCTCTTGTCACCCGCAAGTGACGGTAGAGAGGAGACCGGCCGCCGTCAACCGCCGAGGATCAGCGCGCCCCGAGATGGCGTTCGATGAAGGCGAAGGCGCGTTCCTCGGCGACGCGGAGGACGTCCTTATTGTACCGGTAGACGACGTCGTTGCCCCGCGCGTCTCTCTTGCGGAAGGGCTGCGATTCGTATTCGGACATGTCGAAGCTGTGGGTCGTTCCCTTGTAGAGCTCCCACTCCAGGGGCGCGCCCAGCGCCTTCTGCTCGGAAAGCAGCGGCAGGCAGTCCTTGGGAGGAGTTTCGGTGTCGTCTTCGCCCATCAGGACGAGCAGCGGCGTCTTCACCTCCCGCGCCAGGAACCGGAGGTCCACGCGCGCCTCGCGCGACGGGATTTTCATGTCATTCAAGGCGCAGGCCGGATAGAACGAGGCGACGGCCCGGAACGGCTTGCGGCCGTCCCTGGCGAAATTCTCCGCCCCCGCCGCGCCGAGCCCGACCATCGCCCCATGCGAAAAGCCCATCAGGGCGATCCGCTCCTTGTCCACGAACGGCAGCGTGCGCAAGTGATTGGCGGCGTCGAAGGCGTCCTTGAGAAGGCGGGCATGGTTTATCTTGAAGGGTGGAAAGCAGTTGCTGCGATTCACGCCGCGCGGGCCGAGCGTGTCCACCACCAGCGCGACATAGCCGCGCTTGAGCGCGCGCTCGGCCCAGTCGAAGAGGTGGAGACTGGTGTTGAAACCGCTGCAGGTCGGCATCAGCACGATCGCCGGAAACGGCCCCGCGCCGTCGGGCTTGAACAGCATCGTCGCCTTCTTTCTTTCGAAGGCCGACGGCGCGGCCGGAAAGGCGAGATCGGGATTGGAATCGACTGGCGCGAGATACGGATGAATCGTCTCTCGCTGCGCGTGGGCGGGAAATATCGTGACGAAAGCCAAAAGACTGGCGGCTGCGCCGGCAAGCAGGTGCTTGGTCATCGACTCCTCCGTTGTCAGCCCTTCTCCAAATATCGCTCCGGGTCCACGGCGCGGCGGCCGTGGCGGACCTCGAAGTGCAATTGCGGCGAGGGCACGCCGCCGGTGTTGCCGACCCGCGCCACGATCTGCCCGCGGTTCACCCCATCGCCGCGTTTGACCAGGATCTGGTCGGCGTGCGCGTACGCGGTGACGAGGCCGTTCGCATGCCGGATCAGAAGCAGGTTGCCGAACCCGCGCAGTTCGTTGCCGGCATAGGCGACGGTTCCGCCTTCCGCCGCGCGCACCGGGGCGCCCTTGGGCGCGGCGATGTTGATGCCGTCGTTGCGAAGCCCCTTCTCCTTGATGCCGTAGCCGGAGATCACCCGCCCGCGCACCGGCCAGGCGAGGCGCCCCGCGCCGCCGATCGCTCCCTCCACCGGCGGCTCGGGCGGCGGCGGTTCAGCCGCGGGAGATTTTTCCGCCGTGGACGGCGGGGCTTGCGGCGGGAGCGGCGGCGGAATGGGCTGAACGGCCGCGCTTTCCCCCGGCGGGCGCGCGGAGGGTGCGGGCGCCGGCGCCGGGGCGCTGGCGGCGCCGGCGCGGGGAGCCGGGATCACCAGCTTCTCGCCGGCCTTGAGCGCGTAAGGCGGGCGGACGCCGTTGACGCGCGCGAGATCGTAAGGATCGGCGCCGTAGCGTTGCGCGACGGTGTGGATGGTTTCGCCGGGCTTTACCTCGTGTTCCGTCCCGCTCGGGATCGTCAGCCGCCGACCGACGAAAAGTTGGTAAGGCGGCTTCAAGCCGTTCGCCTCGATGATCGCGCGCGGGGGAACCTTGTGGCGCCGGGCAAGCCCGTAGAGGGAGTCGCCGGCCTGGACCGTCACGGCGGTTTCCCCACCCGCGACGATGCGGGGCAAGGCCCGCGCGGGGACCGGCTGTTGTCGCGGCTGCGGTTGGCCGGGCGGAGGCCATTCCGCCCAGCCGCAGCCGGCGAGCGCCGTCAGGACGGCGAAGACGACGATTCGATTCATGGCGGCGATTATCGTCACGCTCCGGATTTTCTTCAACCGGCAGAGCTTCAACGGGCGGCCGGCTCGCCCACCAGGGGCACGAACTTGACCGGTCCCAGGTCCTCGGTTTCCGAACCCTGCTCGGTCCGGCGCACGCGCACGAGGTGTTGCATCGGGTCGTCGGCGCCGATGGGAACGATCATGATTCCGCCGACCGCGAGCTGGCCGACCAGCAGCGGCGGAATGTCGGCGGCGGCGGCTGTGACCAGAATGCGCTGGAACGGCGCCTGCTCCGGCCAGCCGAGGCTGCCGTCGCCGGTCTTGGCGGTGACGTTGGTGATCCGCAACGCCGCGAGGCGCTTTTCCGCTTCGCGCAGCAACTCGGCGTGGCGTTCGATGGTGTAAACGCGGCGCGCCAGCCGGGACAGCACCGCAGTCTGGTAGCCCGAGCCGGTACCGACCTCGAGAACCTTCATCCGGTCGGTGAGCTCGAGCGCCTGGGTCATCAGCCCGACCACCTGCGGCTGGCTGATGGTCTGGTGGAAGCCGATCGGCAGCGCGACGTTGTCGTAGGCCTTGTCGCGGAAGGGCGGCGCGACGAACTTCTCGCGCGGGGTCTTCTCGATCGCGGCGAGCACGCGCCGGTCGCCGACGCCGCCGGCGCGAAGCTCCATCAACAGCTTGGCCTTGCGCGCGTGCGCGGTCATGGCATCGCCCGTCGCAGCGCCTTCAACGTCGGTCCGTGAGTGAGGTCGAGGGTGAGCGGAGTGACCGCGATCGAGCCGCGCTCGACCGCGTCGAGATCGGTGCCGGGCGGAACCGGCTGATCCTCGCGCGCGCCGCCGATCCACCAATAGGGTTGGCCGCGCGGGTCGACGCCGCGGACCGGATCGCTGCCGCCCTCGCATTGCGCCTGCGGCGCCACGGCAATGCCCTTGACCGAACGCGCGATCAGGTCGGGAAAGTTGACGTTGACGAACACGTTGAGCGGCCAGCGCACGCGCAGGATTCGCTTGAGAACGCCGGGCAGCCAATGTTCCGCCGTCGCCCACTTGACCTTGTGGCGATCGTCGCAGACCTGGCTGAGCGCGATCGCCGGAATCCCGAGCAGCGTCGCCTCCATCGCCGCGGCGATGGTGCCGGAATAGGTGATGTCGTCGGCGATGTTGCCGCCGCGATTGATGCCCGAGATCACGAGATCGGGCGGCGATTCGCGCATGATCTCGCGCGCTGCCAAGAGCACGCAATCGGTC
>MIAC01000247.1 GCA_001830475.1 Rhodospirillales bacterium RIFCSPLOWO2_12_FULL_67_15 | reverse complement strand
CGCCCTTCCGCGGCCGCACCGTCGGCGACCTCGCCTTGGACGTGCTCGAAATCGCCCACGCCGGGTTGTCGCGCCGCGCCGAACTCGATTTCTTCGACTTCGACGAAACCCATTTCCTCAATCCGCTGTTCCAGATCGCCGAATCGGGACTCACGCCGGCCGAGGAACTCCTGCGCGCCTATGAACGGCGCTGGCGCAAGTGCGTCGATCCGGTGTTCAAGGAATATGCGTATTGACGGTGGCGGTGCGGATTTGGATGCGGGGTACGCAATGTCGCAAGAATTCGGAAAAATCAAGAAACTCTATTCCAAACTGATAAAACGACCCGCCATCCTGTTTCCAAATGTGGGGCAAAAATTGAAAGCGCCCGACAAACAGGGGGTGTATCTGATTCTCAGTCCACGCAAAAAAGTCGTTCACGTTGGAAGAACACTAAGGGGGAGAAGAGGCATTGCCCAACGTTTAACAAATCATCTGCATAACAGTTCATCTTTCACGGAAAAATACCTGAAGAGGAAAGGTTCCAAGCTCAGGGGCAAATATTGGTTCAAGTTCATCGTGAAAAAAGGCGCCCGAACAAGGGCGCTGTTAGAAGCGTATTCGGTCGGGCGCCTTTGCCCGAAACATCTCGGGCTTGGTGACTAGCCCTCACACCGCCGTGCCGCCGACGGTGAGCCGGTCCACCCTGAGCGTCGGCTGGCCGACGCCGACCGGCACGCCCTGGCCGTCCTTGCCGCAGGTGCCGATGCCGGGATCGAGTTCCATGTCGTCGCCGACCATCGAAACCTTGGTCAGCACGTCGGGGCCGTTGCCGATCAGCGTCGCGCCCTTCACGGCTGCGCCGATCCGGCCGTCCTCGATCAGGTAGGCCTCGGTGCAGGAGAACACGAACTTGCCGGACGTTATGTCCACCTGCCCGCCGCCGAAGGTGACGGCGTAGAGGCCTTTCTTGACCGAGGCGATGATCTCCTCGCGCTTATGCCCGCCCGCGAGCATGTAGGTGTTGGTCATGCGCGGCATCGGCGAATGGGCGAAGCTCTGGCGGCGGCCGTTGCCGGTCGGGCGCATGTTCATCAACCGCGCGTTCAACCGGTCGTGCAGAAAACCGACCAGAACCCCGTCCTCGATCAGCACGGTCCGGTTGCTGGGCGTGCCCTCGTCGTCGACGGTGAGCGAGCCGCGCCGTTCGGAAAGCGTGCCGTCGTCGACCACGGTCACGCCCGGGGCCGCGACCCGCTGGCCCATCAAGCCGGCGAATGCGGAGGTCTTCTTGCGGTTGAAGTCGCCTTCCAGGCCGTGCCCGATCGCTTCGTGGAGCAGAATTCCCGGCCAGCCCGCGCCGAGCACCACCGGCATCTCGCCCGCCGGCGCCGGGACGGACTCGAGATTGACCAGCGCCTGGCGCAGCGCCTCGTCGACCGCGTGGCGCCAGGATTCGGGGGCGATGAAGCGATCGTAAGCGACGCGCCCGCCGGTGCCGTAACTGCCCGTCTCCATGCGGCCGTCCTTCTCGACCATCACCTGGACGTTGAGCCGGACCAGGGGTCGGATGTCGGCGACGCGCAGCCCCCCTGAGCGCACGATCTGCACCGCCTGCCACGAGCCCATCAAGGACGCGCTCACCTGTCTGACGCGCGGATCCTTCGTCCGGGCGTAGGCGTCCATGTCCTCCAGCACCTTCACCTTGGCGGTGAAGGGAACGGGGTTGAGCGGATTGTCGGGGCCGTATAGCGCGCGGTTGGTGCCTTGGGGCGGCTCAGCCCGCACGCCGCCCGTCCCTGAGCGCACCGCCCGGACCGTGTCGGCGGCGCGCTTGAGCGCCGCGTCCGAAAGCTCGGTCGCGTGCGCATACGCGGTCGCCTCGCCCGAGACGGCGCGGAGCCCGAACCCTTGCGCGGCGTCGAAGCTCGCGGTCTTGAGCCGGCCGTCGTCGAAGGCGAGCGCCTCCGATTGCCGGTATTCGAGGAACAATTCGCCGTCGTCGGCGCCCGCCAGCGCGTCCTCGACCCGCTTCTCGGCGCGCGCGCGGTCGAGCCCGGCGCGGCGGTAGAACAGCTCGTCGGTCTGGGCGAGGTCGGAGGCGGGGAGCGGGGGCATGGGCGATGGATTCCTTAACGCAACCGTCATCGTTCCGTCATGGAAGCGGGGTTGGGAGCGGAAGTTCCCATGATATATAGGGGGTGAAGAGGCAAAAGACGACCCGAAATCCCAAAGGGTTATATGACGCCTTTCCGCGAACACCCCCAGCGCCGCGCCCTCGTGGACGAAATCCACGCCCGGCCCTATCTGCTCCTGCGCGCGCCGGTGCGCCTATCCCATCTCGCCGTGCTCACTGGCGAGGGCGGCCAGGCGGCGGAGCGCGCCCATCTCGACCAGTTGTGCCGGACGTTCAACGTCGCGCCGCCGCCCGCGGACGCGCCCCTTTTCTCCGCTCGCCTCGGGCCGCTTCTGTTCCGCTGGGAACGGCACACCGAGTTCTCCACCTACACCTTCGCCGCCGACGGGCCCTTCGATCAGCCGTTCAAGGAACCGCCATCGTCGCGCCTTCCCGCCGACTGGTTGAAGGCGATCCCGGGCGAGGCGATCTCGGCGGTGCACATCGCGATCGAGCCCGCCTCCGCGCCCGACCGGGCGGTGGAGCAAACCTCGGCGCTGTTCGACAACAACACCGTGATCGGCAGCGCCGTGCATGGCGGCCAGGCGCGGGTCTGGACGGACGCGCGCGTGCACGCCGACGGCTATGGCCGCTTTCTGGTGAAGGACTTAGGGCTAAATCAGCGCCAACTGGGCCGCCTGGCGCAAAGGGTGGTGGAGATCGCCTCCTACTACCTGCTCGCCATGCTCGCCTATCCGCTCGCGCGCGCCGCGCTACCGAAGATTGCGGCGCTGGAGCGGGAGCTCTCCAACTCGGTCCGGATGCTGTCCGAGATTTCCGGTCTCGGGGACGAAAGCGCGCTCTTGAAGCGTCTCTCGACGCTGGCGGCCGAGGCGGAGGCCGTCGCCGCCACCACCAACTACCGCTTTTCGGCGGCGCGGGCTTATTCCGCGCTGGTGTCGCAACGGATCGAGGACTTGCGCGGGGCCCGTCTCGAGTGGATGCAGCCGTTGGACGAATTCCTGCTCCGCCGCCTCGCCCCGGCGATGGAGACGTG
>MIAC01000246.1:1882-5165 GCA_001830475.1 Rhodospirillales bacterium RIFCSPLOWO2_12_FULL_67_15 | reverse complement strand
GGATACCGAGGTCGTGCTGATCGTCAGGAGCGAAAAGGCGCTCAACGCCATCTTGCGGCATCAGGCCAAGTTGGGCGCCGACGGCGGCATCACGGTCGGCGTGTTCGGCGCGGGCGTCGAGGGCGCGACCACCACCAACGTCGGCGCCGACGTGCTCGCCATCGCCCGCTCGCGGCTCGGGATATACGGCGGGGTTTCGCTCGAAGGCTCGGGGCTGGTGCGCCGCAACGACTTGAACGAGGCCGTCCACGGCCCGGGGGTCACGCCCCAAGCCGTCGTCCAGGGCGGCGGCAACCGCTTCGCCCCGGCGGACCGGTTGCGCCAGATGCTCGGCGGCTAGGCGATGCCGGCCCCGACAAGCACGCCCGCCCTGATGATCCAGGGCACCGGCTCTCACGTCGGGAAATCCCTGCTCGTGGCCGGGCTCTGCCGCGCGTTCGTCAAACGCGGCCTGCGCGTCCGCCCGTTCAAGCCGCAGAACATGTCCAACAACGCGGGCCTCGCGGCGTTCGCGGACGGGAAAGGTTTCGGCGAGAACGTCGGTGAAATCGGGCGCGCCCAGGTGCTTCAAGCCCAAGCCTGCAACGTTGCGCCGAGCGTGGACATGAACCCGGTCCTCTTGAAGCCGCAAGGAGATCGGTCCGCGCAGGTGGTGGTGCAGGGGCGCGTCGAGGCCCAGGCTTCCGCGAGCGACTACCGGGACCTCAGGGCCGAGTTGCTGCCGCAGGTGCTCGAAAGTTTTTCCCGGCTGTCGCGCGATGCCGACGTGGTGGTGGTCGAGGGCGCGGGCAGCCCGGCCGAGGTCAACTTGCGCGCGGGCGACATCGCCAACATGGGCTTCGCTTTGCCGGCGCGGGTGCCGGTGGTGCTCGCCGGCGACATCGACCGGGGCGGCGTGCTCGCGGCGCTGGTCGGCACTTGGCGGTTATTGACGCCCGAGGAACGCTTGCTGGTCGGCGGCTTCATCGTCAATAAATTCCGGGGCGATCCGGCGCTGTTCGCCGACGGCCCCGAGGTGGTGACGCGGGAAACGGGATTGCGCGCGTTCGGAACCGTGCCCTATCTCGCCGAAGCGGCGCTGCTGCCGGCGGAGGATTCGGTTTCCTTGGATTCGTCGGTTTATTGCCCGCCTACCGGCGGGACCAAGATCCGGATCGCGGTCCCGAGGCTGCCGCGGCTCTCCAATTTCGACGACCTCGATCCCCTCAAAGCCGAGCCCGGGGTCGAGATCGTCATCGTGCCGCCGGGGAAGCCTTTGCCGCGCGATGCCGACGTCGTGCTGCTGCCGGGTTCCAAGGCGACCCTCGCCGACTTGGGCGCGTTGCGCGCCGAGGGCTGGGACGTGGACCTGGCCGCGCACGTGCGTGCCGGCGGCGCCGTGGTCGGGCTCTGCGGCGGCTTCCAGATGCTGGGGACGCGGATCGAAGACCCCGATGGCCGCGAAGGCCCGCCGGCTAAGGCCGAGGGCCTGGGCCTCCTCGACATCGCAACCGTCATCGGCGGCGAAAAAACCTTGCGGCCGGCGCGCGGGCGTGCGGTATCGGGCGGCGAGGACATCGCGGGCTACGAGATGCACATGGGCGAAACCTCGGGCGCCGGGCTGGCGCGTCCCTGGCTCGCCCTCGCCGACGGGCGGAACGACGGCGCGGTCTCCGCCAACGGCCGGGTCATGGGCGGCTACGTGCACGGGCTCTTTGCTTCGGATGCGTTTCGCCGCGCGTTTCTTGCCCGCCTCGGCGCCCGCGGCGCGGGGGAGGCTTTCGCCGCGCGCGTCGATTCCGCGCTCGATGCGATCGCCGCCAAGCTCGAAGATTCGCTCGACGTTGACGGGCTGCTCGCGCTGGCCCGCAGTCGGAGCTAACGGATCAGCGCGAGGCAGGCGACGAACACGGCGTTGACGACGCACGCGGCGACGTACAGGCGCAAGCCTCTGCGGATGTCGACGGCGGTCGCCTGCGCGGTGCCGCCGCCGATCCAGGGGTCTTCGACCGTCACCTCGCGGTAGCGCCGGGGGCCGGCGAGGGCGAGCCCGAGCGCGCCGGCCATCGCGCCCTCGGGCCAGCCGGCGTTGACCGAGCGGTGTTTGTTCGAGTCGCGGAGCATGACCAGGAACGCCGGCCAAAGCTTCGCGCCCGCGCGGCGCGCGGGCGAATCCCCGCGCGCATTAGTTGATGCGCCCCTATCGGGGCGCGCGAGCGGCGCGGCGAGGGCGAGGAAGAGCCCGGCGAAGCGCGCCGGGAAGAAGTTCAGCGCCGTGTCGGCGCGCGCGGTCCAGCGGCCGAAGGCGCGATGGCGCGGCGTGGTGTGCCCGATCATGCTGTCCATGGTGTTGACCGCCTTGCACGCGAGGAGGCCGGGCAGACCGAAGAGCACGTACCAGAAGACCGGCGCGATCACGCCGTCGCCGAAGTTCTCGGCGAGACTTTCCAGCGCGGCCCGCGCGACGCCGTGTTCGTCGAGCTGTTCGGGGTCGCGCCCGACGATATGCGCGACGGCGCTCCGGCCGGCCTCCAGGTTTTCGTCCAAGGCGTTAGCGACCGCGCGGACGTGATCGTAGAGGCTGCGCTGCGCGAGCAGCACGACCACCAGCGGGAATTCGACGATCCAGCCGAAAGGATGGTTGCGCGAGAGCCAGGCGACGGCGAGGCCGGCGAGGGCGGCGGCGGCGGCGACGGCGACGAGCGCGAGAAATCCCCGGAAGGCGCGGGTTCCTTCGCTCCTTTGTTCGCGGTTGAGCCTGCGGTCGAGCCACGCGACCGCGCCGCCAATGAGCGCGACCGGATGGCGGACGAAGCGGAACAGAAACTTGGGCGCGCCGAAGATCGCGTCCACCAGCAGCGCCATCCACAAGAGGATCAGTGGATCGATGCCGTGCGGACCGGCGGGCGCGAAGGGAAGGGCGGAAAGCATGGCCAGATTCACGGAAAGTTCATCCTGGGCGGGGCGGCCGGCGCGCAGGCGAATCCCCGCGCGCGATAAAAGTTGCGCCCCTACCGGGGCACACGTCAACGCGCGCCTTTCCGCGCGCGGGTCTGCCTTATATAGTAACCCCGGTTCGCGCCCGCCCGGAGGCCATGACCAGGGGGCCTGCGAATCCCGTCCGCGCGCGGGCGAATCCCCGCGCGCACTAAATGATGCGCCCCTACCGGGGCGCGGGGACGGACTTAACGCCCGAAGGCCAGGACCAGGCGCCATGACTAGAGCCTATCCCGATCATTTGGAATCGCCTGCGTTGCGCCGTGGCGAGGCGATCCGCCAGGCGCGGCGCGAAGGGCGATGCTTG
>MIAC01000246.1:0-1872 GCA_001830475.1 Rhodospirillales bacterium RIFCSPLOWO2_12_FULL_67_15 | reverse complement strand
AAGGCCAGGACCAGGCGCCATGACCGATTTCCCCGCCGTGATGCTGTGCGGCCACGGCAGCCGCGACGCGAGCGCCGTTTCCGAATTCCGCGCTTTCGCCGAAATCTTGCGCCGCCGCCTCGCCGGCCGCGACGTCGAGAGCGGGTTTCTCGAGTTCGCCCGCCCCGTCATCCGCGACGGGCTCGAGGCCTTGAAAGCACGGGGAGCGAAACGCATCGCCTGCCTGCCCGGGATGCTGTTCGCCGCCGGGCACGTCAAGAACGACCTGCCCGCCGAGCTCAACGCCTTCGCCGCCGCCAATCCCGGGATCGAGGTTCGGTTCGGGCGCGAACTCGCGGTCGATACCCGCCTGGTCGCGGCGAGCGCGGCCCGGATCGAGGAAGCGGAAACGCGCGCTTCCGGCGCGGTTCCCCGCGCGGACACGGTTCTGCTCACGGTCGGGCGCGGCACCAACGATCCCGACGCCAACTCCAACGTCGCCAAGGTCGCGCGCATGTTGTGGGAAGGGATGGGCTTCGGCTGGGGCGCGATCGCCTATTCCGGCGTCGCCCATCCGCGCGTCGACGCGGCGCTCTCCCGTCTGGTGCGGCTCGGCTTCCGGCGCATCGTCGTCTTTCCTTATTTCCTGTTCACCGGGATTCTGGTGCGGCGCATCTACGACCAGACCGACACCGTCGCCGCCGCCAATCCGGACGTGGAATTCCTCAAGGCCGGTTATCTCAACGACCACCCGCTTCTGGTCGAGTGCTTCCTCGACCGGCTGCGCGAGGCGGAGGAAGGCACCGGGGTGATGAACTGCCTGCTCTGCAAGTACCGCGAGCGCATCGTCGGCTTCGAGGGCGCGGTCGGCGAGGCCCAGGCCGGGCACCATTACCACGTGCGCGGCATCGGAATCGATTCCGACCTTCCTTCGCCCGCCGAAGCGGGCTTCGCGAAGGCGGGCCGCGGCCATTCGCACGATCATGGGCACGGGCACGATCATGGGTATGGGCACGATCATGGGCACGGGCACCCGCACGCCCACGATCACGGGCCGGCGAGGCGGAAGACGTGAGCGAATACCTGCGCGATCCCGAGGCGATCTACCGCCAAAGTTTCGCCGCGATCGAGGCCGAGGCCGATTTCGCCCGCGTGCCGGAATCCGCGCGCCCGCTCGCTCGGCGCCTGGTGCACGCGTGCGGGATGCCGGAGATCGTTCCCGGCCTCGTCTTCAACGGCGATCCGGCCGGCGCCGGGCGAGCCGCGCTTCGCGCCGGCGCCGCCGTCTTCGCCGATTGCGCCATGGCGAGCGCCGGGATCGTGCGGCGCCGTTTGCCCGCCGGCAATCCGGTGCTTTGCCTGCTCGACGATCCGCGCGTGACCTGGCTCGCGGCGGCGCACGCGACCACCCGCTCGGCCGCCGCGGTCGAGCTCTGGCGCGAGCGGCTCGAAGGCTCGGTCGTCGCCATCGGCAACGCCCCGACCGCGCTTTTCCGCCTGATCGAGATTCTGGAGGAAGGCGCGCCCGCGCCGGCCGCGATCTTCGCCTTTCCGGTCGGCTTCGTCGGCGCGGCCGAAGCGAAGGACGCGCTGATCGCGCGCGTGACGGCGGTTCCTTTCGTCACCCTCAAGGGCCGGCGCGGCGGCAGCCCCTTGGCGGCGGCGGCGGTGAACGCGCTCACGCTGGGCGAGGCCGCGCCGTGAGCCTCCCCTGGCTCCACGTCGTCGGCATCGGCGAGGACGGCCTCGACGGGCTGGGCCTAAGGGCGCGCGCGCTGGTCGATGAAGCGGAAGTTCTGGTCGGCGGGGCGCGGCATCTCGCCAAGGTTCCGCCGGGACAAGCGGAACGTGTCCCCTGGGGCGAGGATTTCGCCGCGACGGTGGAATCGCTCG
>MIAC01000245.1:313-12817 GCA_001830475.1 Rhodospirillales bacterium RIFCSPLOWO2_12_FULL_67_15 | reverse complement strand
CAAACTTTTGCCGAGCGTTGGCCCGGCATGGTTCTGGGCCTTTCGGATCACACGCCGGGACATTCGGCGGTTCTTGGGGCGATTGCCCTGGGGGCGCGCGTCGTTGAAAAGCACTTCACCGACGACAATTCACGCGAGGGGCCTGACCACTCCTTTGCGTTGAACCCAGTGACCTGGCGGGCGATGGTTGATGCCACCCGCGAACTCGAGATGTCGCTGGGCGACGGGGTAAAGCGGATCGAGTTCAATGAGACACAAACGGTGGTGATCCAACGGCGCGCGTTGCGAGTCACTGGCGATTTGCCGGCCGGAACCGTTCTGACTGAAACGCATCTGGAAGCACTGCGTCCCTGCCCGGCCGGCGCCGTCCCGCCCAGCCGATTGGCCGATGTGATAGGCAAAACTCTTCTGACCGGCAAAGAATACGGCAAGGAATTACTGTGGACGGATCTCGGCTAGCCGTTGTCATTCCAGCCTATCGCGAGTCCGGTACGATCGGACGCGTCGTGACGGCGGCCAAGGAGTTTGGCCCAGTCCTCGTGATCGACGATTGCTCGCCGGATGATACCGGAGCGCGGGCCAAAGCGGCGGGAGCGGTTGTTTTTCGCAATCCCACCAACAAAGGTTATGATGGTTCGCTTATCCGCGGCTTGAGGGAAGCACGCGCTCTCGGTTTCGAATACGCGGTGACCGTGGATGCCGATGGCGAACATGACGCGGCGCTGTTGCTCGAATTCCGGCGGTTGCTGCTCGATATCCGTCTTCCCCTCGTCCTCGGCGTCCGGCCGCGCAAGCAGCGTATCGCCGAAGCAATCATGGGGAGCTATATCAAGCTGCGCTTCGGCGTGGACGATATTCTCTGCGGGATGAAGGGATACCGGCTATCCGCACTGGAAGCGGACGGCGAGGCCGAGGACGGCCATTCGATCGGAACCGGACCGGCCATCAGCTTGCTCCGCCGTGGAGCCCATTTCGCCCAGGTCCCGGTCTCGGGGAAGGCCCGGGAGGACAAACCACGATTTGGCAGTGGATTGGGAGCCAATTGGCGCATTCTCCGCGCTTTGGGGCGTGTCCTGCTTCAGGATATCGGCCAAATTGGCCGCCGGCCGACCGCTGACGCCCGCCTCTGAGAGCCATCGCCATTCGTTCAATATCGTGTATCCCAAAGTCACGGTCCGGCCCCCGGCAAGACACCATAAAAAATTGCCACTCGAAAGATTGGGCACGCGGGATTGTTTTCAAAGACTAAAGCATCTATTCAATATCCCATTGATAAATAGTGATTATTTTATTTCTTGCCGGAGAACTAGGCAAAATTTACCCGCGTGTTAACTATCTGTTTACGATCTCCTGACTAGCCTCGGTGCGCTAGAGCCTGCGGGCCCCAGATTTTCAAGCCGGCCCGGCCTCCAACGCGGGAGAGCGATCGTGGACACCTTTTTGCAAGCCATTCGCAACATCGGCGCGGTGCGGCTCGTCATCATGGGCGGTCTGGTCGCGGGTCTGGTCGGATTCTTCATCTTCATGCTGACCCGGTTCGCGACGCCCAGCTTCACGCCGCTCTATTCCAATCTCGATCTCAAGGATTCGGCCCGGATCGTTCAGCAGCTCGAATCCCAGAACATCCCCTTCGAACTCAAGCAGGGCGGCACGACCATCACGGTCCCCGGCGACCGGGTCGCGCGCGCGCGCATGACCATGGCGAGCCAGGGCCTGCCGAGCGGCGGCTCGACCGGTTACGAGCTCTTCGACAAGGCCGACACGCTGGGCGCAACCAACTTCATGCAGAACGTCAACCTGGTGCGCGCGATGGAAGGGGAAATGTCGCGCACCATTCAAACCATTTCCGGCGTGCGTTCGGCGCGGGTCCATTTGGTCCTTCCCCGGCGCGAGTTGTTCAGCCGCGACCCGCAAAAACCGAGCGCCTCCGTCGTCCTGCAGATGCAGGGTTCGCGGCGGCTCGATACCGAACAGATTGGCGCCATCCAGCACCTGGTCGCCTCCGCCATTCCCGGCCTCCTGCCGAGCCGGATTTCGATCGTGGACGACAAGGGCTCGCTGTTGGCGCGCGGTTTCGAGGACGAATCTTCTCCGACCGCCGTCGCCGCCAAGGTCGAGCAGCGCCGGCGCGCCTTCGAATTGCAGCTCGGCCGCACGGTCGAAGAACTGCTCGAACGCACCGTCGGACCCAGCAAGGTCCGCGCCGAGGTTTCGGCGGAAATGGATTACGACCGCGTCACCACCCAGGAGGAGCGCTTCGATCCGGACGGACAAGTGGTCCGCTCGACCCAGACCATTTCCCAGACCGCCAGCAGCCGCGATGCCCAGGGCGAGCAAGCCGTCACCGTGGCCGGCGCCCTGCCCGACGCCGGCGCGACCGGCGCCGAGGCCCAGAGTTCGCAGACGGCGGACAATCGGAGCGAGGAAACCGTCAACTACGAAATTTCCAAGAAGATCGTCAACCACGTCAAGGAGGCCGGCACGGTGCGACGCCTCTCGGTCGCGGTGCTGGTGGATGGGATTTACGACAAGACCAGCGGCGGCGCCAAACCCGCCTATACGCCGCGCGCCAAAGAAGAGCTCGAAATGATGGCCGCGCTGGTGCGCGGCGCCATCGGTTACAACGAGGCCCGCGGCGACCGGGTCGAGATGATTTCCATGCAGTTTGCCGATCTGACGCCGATCGAGACGCCGATCGAATTGTTCTTTGGCTTCAACAAGCAAGATATCGTGCGCATGGCCGAAGTGGCGGTGCTCAGCGTCGTCGCGATCATGGTCCTGCTCCTGGTCGTGCGGCCGCTGATCTCGCGGGCGCTCGAGGCCCTGCCTGGCGCCGCCGCCGGCATCATGCGCGACGCCCAGCAATTGGCCCAACAGATGCAAGCTCCGGCGCTCACCGGTCCCGGCGGCGCGCCGATGCCGGTCGAGGGCGAGGAAGAAGAGCAATTCGAGGAGTTGATCGACATCGACCGGGTCGAGGGGCGGGTGAAGGCGTCCTCGGTCAAGAAGGTCGGCGAAATCGTCGAGAAGCACCCCGAGGAAGCCCTATCCATTCTCCGCAGCTGGATGTATCAAGAGGTCTGACGGAACGGGAGACGCTGATCCATGGCGCGCGCCAAAGACGACTTCCGCGGTTTGACCGGTCCGCAAAAGGCGGCCATCTTCATGCTCGCCATCGGCCAGGAACAGTCGGGCAAGCTGTTCGCGCGCATGGACGACGAGGAAATCAAGGAGATGTCGCAGACCATGGCGACGCTCGGTTCGGTCAGCTCTTCGGTCATCGAGCGCTTGTTCGTGGAATTCGCCGATCAGCTGTCCTCCGCCGGCTCGCTGGTCGGCTCGTTCGATTCGACCGAGCGGCTTCTCGGCCAGGCGATCCCCGCCGAACGGGTCGCTCAGATCATGGAGGAAATCCGCGGCCCCGCCGGCCGGACCATGTGGGACAAGCTCGGCAACGTGAACGAGGCGGTGCTCGCCAATTATCTCAAGAACGAATACCCGCAGACCGTCGCCGTCGTTCTATCCAAGGTCAAGCCCGACCACGCGGCGCGGGTTCTCGGCATGTTGCCCGAGAACTTCGCCATGGAGGTCATCATGCGGATGCTCCGCATGGAATCGGTGCAGAAGGATGTGCTCGACCATGTCGAAAAAACACTGCGCACCGAGTTCATGACCAACCTCGCCCGCACCGCCCGGCGCGATGCCCACGAAATGATGGCGGAAATTTTCAACAACCTCGACCGCAACACCGAAAGCCGCTTCATTTCCGCGCTCGAGGAACGCAACCGTGAATCGGCGGATCGAATCAAGGGTCTGATGTTCACCTTCGACGATCTCATCCGCGTCGATGCCACCGGCATCCAGCGCCTGCTCCGCCAAGTGGAGAAGGACGTGCTCGCCACCGCCCTCAAGGGCGCATCCGACGAGGTCAAGCAGCTGTTCTTCAGCAACATGGCCGAGCGCGCGAGCAAGATGCTGCGCGAGGACATCGAGTCCATGGGCGCGGTGCGCTTGAAGGACGTGGACGAGGCCCAGGCCAAGATTGTCGTGGCGGCGAAGGCGCTGGCGGACGCGGGCGAAATCGTCATCTCCGGCCAAGGCGAAGAAGACCAGTTGGTCTACTGAGGAATCGGGAACCGGGTCATGGCGGCACTTCGCAAATTCACGTTCGATCGGGTCTTCGATCCGCCGCCGCGGCGCGAATCGGAGCCGGCCGCCGCCGAAAAGGCGGCGCCCGCGCCCGAGGTTATGCCCGAAGCGCCGCCACCCCCTGCCTACAGCGAGGAAGACCTGGCAGCGGCGCGCGACGAAGCCTATGCCCAGGGCCGGGAAGCCGGCCTCAAGGAAATGTCCGAATCCTTGGAACGCGAAACGCGCGACGCCTTGGTCGCGGTGGAAAACGCGCTGCGCGAATTGATGTGGTCCCAGTCCGCGATCGATACCCGTTCCGCCGAAGACGCGATCCGCATTGCGCTGACCGCCATCCGCCGGCTGTTTCCGGCGCTCGCCAAGCGCGACCCTTTGGCCGAGATCGAAAGCTTGATCGGCCAAGCCATGGCGTTGGTCCAAGGCGAGGCGATTTTGAACGTCTACGTCAACGACCGCCTGTTCGAGCCGGTGTCGGCGCGAATCCAGCCTCTTGCCACCGCCGCCGGGTTCCAGGACCGGATCAAGATGCATCCGCTCGCCTCGCTCGCTCCGGGTGACGTCCGGGTGGAATGGGGTAACGGCGGCATCGGCCGAGACGCGGCGGCGATCGAGAAAGCCATCGAGGAAACGATCGGCCGCGCGCTCCCCGCCCTCGCGGCCACGGATGGTGCCGAAGCCGCGGCTCCGGCTGCGCCGGACCCGGCCGCGCAACCTTCGGCTCCGTAACATTCGGAAGGACATCATGGCTGAAGAAAAGGATCTCAATCTCAAGGATCTCGGCAACGGCCAGCCGGCCGAAGGTGCCGTCAATCCCGACGTCCCCGACATGCCCCACAGCGCCAAGGACCTGGAGCCCGTTTACGACATCCCGGTCCAGGTTTCGGCGGTGCTCGGCAAGTCGACCATGGAGGTGAGCCAGCTTCTCAGGCTGGGGCGCGGCGCCGTGGTCGAACTCGACCGCAAGGTCGGCGAGGCCATCGACATCTACGTCAACAATCGCCTGGTCGCCCGCGGCGAAGTGGTGGTGGTCGAGGATCGCCTTGGTATAACCATGACGGAAATCATCAAGACCGAACGCGGCTGATCCTGTCGGCCCGGACAGGAAACAGAGAAGGCACCAGTTCATGCGCTTGCTCATCATCGGCAACCTCGACGGTCAGATCGGCGCGGCCGCGCGCATCGCCATCGAGCGCGGCGCCAGCGTCGCCCAGGTGGACAATGTCGAGGCCGCGCTCGAATCCCTGCGCGCCGGCCAGGGCGCCGACCTGATCATGGCCGACGTCCGGCTCGACATCGCCTTCTTGGTGAAAAGTCTCCAGTCCGAGCGGATCAACGCGCCGGTGGTCGCCTGCGGAGTCGGCAACGAAACGCGCGCCGCGGTCCAGGCGATCCGCGCCGGCGCCAAGGAATACGTGCCGCTGCCGCCCAGCGCCGAACTGATCGCCGCCGTGCTCGAGGCCGTGACCGAGGAAAGCACCACTCTTGTCAGCCGCGATCCGAAAATGACGGACGTACTCAAGATCGCCGACCAAATCGCGCCCAGCGACGCCAGCGTCCTGATCACCGGCGCTTCGGGTACCGGCAAGGAGATGCTGGCGCGTTATCTGCACGGCAAGTCAAAGCGCAGGAACCATCGCTTTGTCGCCGTCAACTGTGCCGCCATTCCCGAAACCCTGCTCGAATCGGAGCTGTTCGGCTACGAGAAAGGCGCCTTTACCGGTGCGGTCGCCCGCCGCCTCGGCAAGTTCGAGGAAGCCAAAGGCGGGACCTTGCTGCTCGACGAAATCAGCGAGATGGACGTCCGCATCCAGGCCAAGCTCCTGCGGGCGATCCAGGAACGAGAGATCGACCGCTTGGGCGGCGGCCATCCGATCAAAATAGACGTCCGCATTCTTGCCACTTCCAACCGCGTCCTCGATGACGAAATCGCCCAAGGCCGCTTCCGCCAAGACCTTTTCTTCCGGCTTAACGTCGTCAACCTGCACATCCCGGCGCTGGCCGAGCGGCCCGAGGATATTCCCGTCCTGGCCGAGCACTTCGTGCGCAAGCACGCCGAGGCCAACGGCATCAAGCTGCCCGCGATCTCGGCCGAGGCATTGGCGAAGCTCAAGCGTCATTCCTGGCCGGGCAACGTGCGCGAGCTCGAAAATTCGCTCCACCGGGCTGTTTTGCTCTCGGCCGGGCCGGAGATCGGGCCCGAGGCGATCGTCCTCGGCGGTTCCCGGACGGCGGCGGGGGCCACGGCGGGATCGGGCAACGGCGCCGCCCGCGTCGGCCGCACCGTCGCCGACGTCGAGCGCGAATTGATCATCGACACGCTCGCCCATTGCCTCGGCAACCGCACGCATGCCGCCAACATCCTCGGCATCTCCATCCGCACGCTGCGCAACAAGCTGAAGCAGTACAACGAGGAAGGCTTCGCTGTTCCGCTCCCGCGCGAAGGCGAGCGCCCCGCGGTCTAAGAACGCATAAACCGCTTCGCCACCATCCCTGGCACCCGTTATGGCCGACGCCGCGCCCCAAACTACTCTTCCCGCCATCATTTCCCCCGCGGTCCGCGCGCAGCTGGCGGGGTTGGCGCGTCGAGGCGACATCCTGTTCGCGCTCGGCGTCGTTGCGATCCTGACGGTACTCATTCTGCCGCTGCCGAAGTGGCTCCTCGACATCAGCCTCGCGTTCTCGCTCACCTTGTCGGTCCTGATCCTGATGATCGCGCTGTTCATCGAGAGACCGCTCGATTTCAGCGCGTTCCCGACCATTCTCTTGATCTCGACCCTGATCCGGCTGGCGCTGAATTTAGCCTCGACCCGCCTGATCCTGGCCGAAGGCCACACCGGAACCGCCGCCGCCGGCCACGTCATCGAAGCCTTCGGCGGGTTCGTCATGGCCGGCAACATCGTCATCGGCCTGATCGTCTTCTCGATCTTGACGATCGTGAACTTCGTCGTCATCACCAAGGGCTCGGGCCGCATCGCCGAAGTCGCCGCCCGATTCACCCTCGACGCCCTGCCCGGCAAGCAGATGGCTATCGACGCCGACCTGTCCTCGGGTCTGATCAACGAGGACGAGGCGCGCAAACGCCGGCGTGGGCTCGAGGACGAGAGCACCTTCTACGGCGCCATGGACGGCGCCGCCAAGTTCGTGCGCGGCGACGCCATCGCCGGATTGCTCATCATCTTCATCAACATCATCGGCGGCATGATCATCGGCATTGCGCAAAAAGGGGTGACCTTCGCCCAGGCCGCCGACACCTACACCCGCCTCAGCGTCGGCGACGGCCTGATAACCCAAATCCCGGCGATACTCGTCTCGACCGCCGCCGGCATGGTCGTCACCAAGGCCGGCCTCGCCGGAGCGACCGATAAAGCGCTGTTCCTCCAGCTCGGCGGGCAGCCCCGCGCGCTCGGCCTGGTCAGCGTCCTGATGCTCACCCTCGCCTTGGTTCCCGCCATTCCCGCCCTGCCGTTCCTGATTATGGCGACCTTCGCCGGCGGCATCGCCTTCATGGTCTGGCGCGAGACTCTGCGCCGCGAGCGCGACGAAACCCGCCGCAAGGACGAGGAAAAAACCATCGAAAAGAAGCCGACCGCCGAGGAACCGATCGCGGCCGCGCTCAAGATCGACTACATCCGCCTCGAGCTCGGCTACGGGCTGCTCTCGCTCATCAATGCCCCGCGCGAGGGCCAGAAGCTGACCGACCAGATCAAGGCGCTCCGCCGCCAGATGGCAACCGAGGTCGGCTTCGTCATGCCGCCGGTGCGCATCCAGGACAACATGCAGCTTCCGGCCAACACCTACGTCGTCCGCGTCAAGGAGATCGAATCCGGCCGCGGCGATCTCCGCCCCAACATGCTGCTGGTCATGGATCCGCGCGGCGAGGACATCTCGCTGCCCGGCGAAAAGACCACCGAGCCGACCTTCGGCCTGCCCGCCATGTGGATCGAGGAGGCCAGCCGCGAAGAGGCGCTGTTCCGCGGCTATACGGTGGTCGATCCGGCGACCGTCATCACCACCCACCTGACCGAGGTGATCAAGGACAACATGGCCGAGTTGCTGTCCTACGCCGAGACGCAAAAGCTGATCGACGAGATGGACAAGCAGCATCACAAGCTGATCGCCGACATGGTTCCGTCCCAAATCTCGCTCGGAGGCATCCAGCGGGTGCTGCAGAATCTGCTCGCCGAGCGCGTCTCCATCCGCGACTTGCCCACCATTCTCGAAGGCATTTCCGAAGCCTGCGGCCACACCCGCAACGTCATGCTGATCACCGAGCACGTCCGCGCCCGGCTGGCGCGCCAGATCAGCGACCAGAACGCCAACGCCGCGGGTTTCATCCCACTGGTGACGCTCTCGCCGGGTTGGGAGCAGGTCTTCGCCGAATCCCTTGTCGGCACCGGCGACGACAAGCAGCTGTCGGTGCCTCCGACCAAGCTGCATGACTTCATCGGCACGCTGCGCTCCATCTTCGAACGTCAAGCGATGGCGGGCGAAACCGCGGTGCTGTTGACCAGCCCCGCCATCCGGCCTTACGTTCGTTCCATCGTCGAGCGCTTCCGGCCGATGACCATCGTCATGTCGCAAAACGAGATTCATCCCAAAGCCCGCATCAAGACCGTCGGGCAGATTTGACCCGGCCGGGGGTCAAAGAGTACCTCTCGTCCGAATCCGCGCCCCCATGACCTCGATCCCCTTCGCCCCCGTACCGACGCCTTCGCCGCGAGCCAAGGCGAGCAATATCGTTGCCATCGCGTCCGGCAAGGGCGGGGTCGGCAAGACGTGGTTCGCCATCACGCTCGCCCACGCGCTGACGCGCACAGGAAGGCGGGCGCTTCTATTCGACGGCGATCTCGGACTCGCCAATCTCGATATCCAGCTCGGCCTGATGCCCAAATACGATCTCGGCGCCGTGATCGCGGGCCGGTTGACGCTGCCCCAGGCGGTGACGGCATACCCCGACGGCGGCTTCGATGTGATCGCCGGCCGATCCGGTTCCGGCAACTTCGCCAACCTCGCGGCAAGCCGCGTCCAGATGCTCAGCGACGACATCGCCATGCTTGCCGCCTCCTACGACCAGGTGATTCTCGATCTCGGCGCCGGGGTCGAACGGACCGTGCGCCAGCTTTCCCACGGTGCGGCGACGTGCGTCGTGCTCGCCACCGACGAGCCGACCTCGCTGACCGACGCTTACGCCTTCATCAAGATGATCAACGCCGAACGGCCCGGCCGAGATATTCGCATCGTCGTCAACGTCGCCAATTCGACCACGGAAGGCGAACGGACCTATCACACGCTGCTCAAGGCCTGTCAGGGATTCCTGAAGATGTCCCCGCCGCTCCTGGGCATCATCCGCCGCGACGCAAAGGTGCGCGAGGCGATTCGCAGCCAAACATCGCTGCTCACCCGCTATCCCAACAGCGAGGCGGCGCTCGACGTGGAGACCATCGCCCGCCGTCTCACCGGGACATGACCACCGTCCCCCCGCCCACGGCCCTTCCGGCGCCGCCCGCCCCGGCGCCGGCCCCGGTTCCGATCGCCACCATTCCGGCTCCGCCGCCGCCGCTTCTCGCATTGCCCCCCGGCGCGCGTCTTGAAGCCATTGTGCTATCGGCGGACCTGCCCTTGAACAAGATCTTGGTCCAGACCGCCCTCGGCAGTTTCGATCTCAAGACGTCCCTGCCGCTTCCCGCTGACGCCCGGCTTGTCCTGCAGGTCGCGCTGCAGGCGCCCGCCGTTCAGCTTCTGATCCTGTCCGTGAACGGCCAGCCGCTTGCCGGCGTGCCCCGCCCGGGCGCGACGCCCGGGCCCAGCCTGGGTGTGCCCTCGCCCGATCGGGCCCCGGCGGCGTCTTCGGCGTCGCCCGTCTTGGACCGCATCCAGGTCGGTACCGTGATGGACGCGACACTGCTTCGCGCCACGCCCCAGTCCACGTTCCGGACTGCGGGTTCGCCGGCGGCAATTTCTTCGTCTCTTTTCCTCCCCGATTCCGCTTATCAATCAACGCTCTCGGCGCGCGTCGCCCAGCTTGGCGCCGTTGTCGGAGGGAGGCTCGCGGCGCTTCCGGCAAAGGTGTCCTGGGCGCTGTCTTGGCTGACCTCGTCCCGCGCCGACCAGGCTCCGGCCGTCCCGCAATCGTCGCGTGGCCTCGCCGAGGGCGGAACCACGCCGGCCGCCCGCGGTGGAGCCACTTTGGGCTCCGCCGAGCCACGCGTCCTCCTCCCTCCGGGAACGACCGTCGCGATGCGGGTGAGCGCCATGCGCGTCGATTCCCCATCCGCGTCCGTGCCGACCGGGACCGCGCCGCTCGTCCCGGGTCACAGTCTCGCCGCGACGGTGGTTTCGTCCACACCGGGAAATACGATCGTTGAAACAGAGGCCGGGCCCATGCTCCTCGCCACGGCCGAAGCGTTGCCCAAGGGCCTGCGTCTGACGCTCGAGCTCGCGGGGCCGCCGCGACCTCCTTCGGCCGGAACCGATGGCCGCGCCCCGCCGCTGGTTGCGCGCGGCTGGCCGGCGCTCGAGGACACAGTCACCCTCCTCAAGCGCGACGCTCCCGAATTGCATCGCGTTTTGATCGGGACGCAGCTGGCGCGGCCGGACTCGACCCTCGCCTCTGGAATCATCATGTTCCTTGCCGCCCTCAAGGCGGGAGATATTGTCGCCTGGCTCGGCGAGGACGTGGTGCGCGCCTTGACCCGGAGCCGGCCCGATCTCCTGCGTCGCTTGAACGAGGATTTCCGCGAGCTCGCCCGCGTCGCCGACGATCCCGGCGCCGGCGACTGGCGCGTCGCCGTGGTCCCCTTCAACGCCCAGACGGCGGTGGAACAACTGCGCATTCTGACCCGGCGGGGAGGCCGCGACGATCCCGACGGCGCGGGCGAAAGCACGCGCTTCGTCGTCGACGTGACCCTCAGCCGGTTGGGGCGGATTCAGATCGACGGTCTGGTCCGGCGCAAGGAAAAGAGGCTCGATCTGGTGGTCCGGACGGCCGAACCTCTGCCGGCGGTCATGCGCGAGGACATCCGGCGCCTATTCGCCGCAGCCGCCGGCGCAACAGGAATCGTCGGTCTGGTGGTGTTCGATGCGCGGGCGAACGGATTCGTCGAGGTTCAGGCCGAATATCTTTTGCGTGGCAGCGGCGCCATCATCGCCTGATTCCGTCCGTAATGTTCGTTATTGTCCCCCCGCGCAAGCGGGGGGCCATGACATCGCTGGATGCCCGCCTCGTCCTGAGCCGTGCGCTTCTCCTTCGAGACGCTCGCTTCGCTCGCCCTCAGGATGAGGCGCGCGTGTCGAAGGACGCGGGCATGACGGAACGAGATTTGACGGCCGCCGATATTATCGCACCGACATCCGCCGTCGGCGGCGATGCATGATGAGTCCAACCTCGTCGAGAACGTTCTGCTCGCGGCGCGCGGCCTCAAGGGCGGCGCGGCGATCCCGGACCTCCTGCGCGACCTGGAATTTCTTGATCTCGCGGTAGGCTTCGTTCAGCTCCTCGCGCGCGGCGGCGGTTTGTTGCTCCATGCTGGCGATGGACTTGGCCAGCCGTTCGCGCCGTTCGATGACGTGGCGGGCATAGTTGCCGTAGAGAAAACCGGCCGTTTCCGGCGCTTTCGCCGCCGCCTTCTGTTCCTCGACGACCTCCGCTTCCAGGCGGCGGGCCTGTTCCTCGAGCTCGACCAGCATCTTCAGGAGTTCGCCCAGCTTGCGGCGTTTCTCGTCCACCACCCATTGGTGAAGCCGGATCAGTCCTTTGAGGTTCTTGGCCACGGTTCATCAATCTCCTTCATTGCGGCGGCGGCATGTCGAGCGCCTGCGCCAGCAGCCGATAACAATCGGCGAGCTCGGTGCGATCTTGCTTGCCTTGGCGCAGGAAATTCTCGATCGCGGGGTAATAGCGGATCGCCTCGTCCACCGCGGGATCGGAGCCGCGCCGATAGGCGCCGAGCCTGATCAACTCCGCCATGTCCTCGTAGGACGCGATCAGCCGGCGGGCGCGATCGACAATGGCGTTCTCGGCCTCGGTATTGCAGGTCGGCATAGCGCGCGAGATGCTGCGCAACACATTGATCGCCGGATAGCGGCCGCGCTCCGCGATTGGCCGGTCGAGCACGATGTGGCCGTCCAGGATGCCGCGCACGGAGTCGGCCACGGGCTCGTTGTGGTCGTCGCCTTCGACCAGCACGGTGAATAAGCCGGTGATGTTGCCCTGACCCTCCCGGCCCGGGCCCGCGCGTTCGAGCAGCTTGGGCAGTTCGGCGAAGACCGAAGGCGTGTAGCCGCGGCTCGCCGGCGGCTCGCCGGCCGTGAGCCCGATCTCGCGCTGGGCCATGGCGAATCGCGTAATACTGTCCA
>MIAC01000245.1:0-264 GCA_001830475.1 Rhodospirillales bacterium RIFCSPLOWO2_12_FULL_67_15 | reverse complement strand
GAGCGTGACGTACGCCGCCTGGCGGCGAATGAGCGGCCCTTCGTCGGAGGTCGATACGACCACGACGCTGCGCTTCAGGCCCTCCTCGCCGAGATCGTCTTCGATGAATTCGCGCGCTTCGCGGCTGCGCTCGCCGATCAAGCCGATGACGTTCACTTCCGCGTTCGTGTTCCGCGCCATCATCGAAAGCAGCGTGGATTTTCCGATGCCGGAGCCGGCAAAGATGCCCATGCGCTGCCCGCCGCAGCAGGTCAGGAACGCATT
>MIAC01000244.1 GCA_001830475.1 Rhodospirillales bacterium RIFCSPLOWO2_12_FULL_67_15 | reverse complement strand
TGGAACCGGGCTTCACCGCCGCGCGTACACTGTCGGATGCATTGCGCAGTGCGCTCGAATGGAGCCAGGACGTCGACGAGGGCATCGCCGCGCACCGCGAGAACAGGAAGCCCTGCTTCCAGGGGCGCTAGGATTTCGCAGTCGGTGCTCTGGCCGCCGGCGAATTCAGCCAAGATGGCGCCGGAACGAGTCCAATGTAAGCGCCAGCGCGCGATCAGCCTCGGGCTTGCTCCATGGTCCTGCCGCCGTAGCGCGCGAACGCGTGGTCGGCGTCCGGGTACTTGTGGATGGTCACCAGCGGATTCGGTCCAAGCCTGCGCTCGAGCAGGTCGTTGACTTCGGCGTGCACCCAGCGGTCGTGCATCGCCATGTGCAGCATGAACGGCCGGTGGAGCCTGGGCGCCTCCCGGATGTGGTGCTTGATGTAGGTGCCGTAATAGGCCACCGCGCAATCGATCTCGGTGCGGCAGCACATCAGGAAACACAGTTTTCCACCGAGGCAGTAGCCCACCGCGCCCAGGCCGCCGTCGCTGGCGCAAGAGCGCACTTGCCGCCCGATGTGGATCTCAGCCGCGGGATTCGGATGCCGGCGCCGATGTACTTGCGTGCCGCTCCCGTTCGACCAGCTTCAGCAGGGTATCGATGGTGATGGAGCGGAATGTCGCCTTGGCGATCTCGTCGATCTCCGAGAGCACGCGCGCAATGGCCAGGCCAAGATCGGTGTGCGCCGCGCCGGGTTCGGGTGAGCGCGCGCCGATGTCCTCGAAGCGCTCGATCACGTCCATGAGCGTAAGCCGCCTCGCGTTGCCCGAGAACCGATAGCCGCCGCCCACGCCCCGCGAGGAGTCGACGAGGCCCGCGCGTCCCAGCTCCCGCAGCACCTTTGCAAGGTGATGCGCCGATACGCCGTAGCGTTCCGCAATCTCGGAGGCGGACACCTGCTTGCCCGGCTGGGAGGCGGCCTCCAGCACGCTGTAGAGCGCGAGCATGGTGCTGGTCTGCAGCTTCATGCCGGGTCTGGTTTCACCCCAAGTCCAGTTCGAGCGGAATGGACGGTGCGGCCATCATGCCCTGGCTGCGGAAAAAAGAGAGCATCAGGTTATCGTCGCGCGTCGTCAGGGTGCGCACTTTGTCCACGCCGGCACGGCGAAAGCAGTCCATTATCGCTGCAAGCAGCGCGCTGCCCACCCCGCCGAGGCGGGCGTCGCGCCGCACGGCAATGCCGAACACCCAGCCGCACGGGGGCAGGCGGAACTCCCAGTCTCTCACCTCGCCGATGACGAAACCCTGAATGGCGCCGTTTCCTTCAGCGACCAGGAAGAAGCGCTGTCGCTGTCCGCGCGAGCCGTAGCGGTGGAAGAGTTCGTACCAGTAGTCGACCTTCTCGATCCCGCTAGCCTCGGCATCAATCGCGATCA
>MIAC01000243.1:323-3890 GCA_001830475.1 Rhodospirillales bacterium RIFCSPLOWO2_12_FULL_67_15 | reverse complement strand
AACCCGCCGCTCGCCGTAATCGGCGCGGGTGTCGTCTATTTCGAGGACCGGACCGTCGAAGATACCGGCGGCATGGGCAAAATCGAAGCCGCGCGCCTTAAGGTTGGCCTCGCTCTTCGCCTCGTCCCACTCGAACATCGAAACAGACTAAGCCACTGGCCTACATAAGTCAATAGCTTATATTGCGCACCATCGGCGCGGCTGAATGGCGTTCACTTCGTCAGGAGAAAGACCGCCTGCTCGCCGAGCAGATTGGCGGTGAAGATCCCGGCGCCGATGCGCCGCGCCCGGCCGGTCGAATCGAGCGACAGACTGCGCTCGACGCGAAATCCCATTTTGCCGCAGAGCGCGACGAAATCCTTGATCGAGCAGAGGTGAATATTGGGCGTATCGTACCAATGGTAGGGCATCAGGTCCGATTCCGGCATCCGGCCGCCGAGGAGGAAGTCGAGCCGCACCCGCCAGAACGCGAAATTGGGAAAGCTGACGATCGCGCGCCGCCCGATGCGCATCATGTGACCGAGCACCTCATGCGGCGCGACCATCGCCTGCAGGGTGTGGCTCAGAATGACGTAGTCGAAAGCGGCGTCGGGATAGTTCTTGAGGTCGGCGTCGGCGTCGCCCTGGATCACGGACAGGCCCCGGCTGATGCAGGCGTTCACGCCGGTCGTGGACAGCTCGATCCCCCGTCCGTCCACATGCTTGAAGGTCGTCAGGTACTCGAGCAGCGCGCCGTCGCCGCAGCCGACGTCGAGCACGCGCGAACTGGGCTCGATCATGTCGGCGATCAATTGCAGATCGACACGGATGGCGCGTTCGGCGGAATGCCGCTCCCGGTCGGCGGCGTTCATTGTCCGCTTTTCCGGGGCAAACCGCGATGCTCGGCGGCGCCGTCGAGAAACCCTTCGAAGACGCGGTGGAACTCGGGCTCGTCGAGCAGAAAGGAATCGTGCCCGTTGTCCGAGACAATTTCGGCGAAGCTGACGTTGGCCGCGACCGCGTTCAACGCGTGCATGATCTTGCGGTTTTCCTCGGTCGGATACAGCCAGTCGCTGGTGAACGACATCAGGCAGAAACGCGTCGCCGTGCCGCGAAAGGCATGCGCCAACACTCCGCCGTAGCGTTCCGCCAGGTCGAAGTAGTCCGCGGCGCGGGTGATATAGAGATACGAGTTGGCGTCGAAACGGTCGACGAACGTGCTGCCCTGGTGGCGCAGGTAGCTTTCGACCTGAAAATCCGCGTCGAACCCCCAGCTCACGGCGGCGCGGTTCTGCAGCTTGCGCCCGAACTTCTCCTGCAACGCTTTTTCCGAGAGATAGGTGATGTGCGCGGCCATGCGCGCGACAGCGAGCCCGCGGTGCGGCCGCGCGCCGTGCGCCTGGTAGTCGCCGCCGTGCCAGTCGGGGTCAGCCATGATCGCCTGGCGGCCGACCTCGTGGAAGGCGATGTTCTGGGCGGTGTGGTGGGCGGCGGTGGCGATCGGCACCGCGGCGAACACGCGCGCAGGATAGAGCGCGGCCCATTCCAGCACCTGCATTCCGCCTATCGAGCCGCCGGTAACCGCGAACAGGTTGTCGATGCCGAGATGATCCATCAGCATCGCCTGGGCGCGCACCATGTCGGCGATCGAAATGACCGGGAACGTAAGCCCCCACGGCTTGCCGGTCGCCGGGTTGATCTCTTTCGGACCGATCGTGCCCATGCAGCCGCCGAGGATGTTGGGGCAGACGACGAAGTAGCGATCGGTGTCCAGCACCTTGCCCGGACCGACCATCATGTGCCACCAGCCTTCCTTGCCGGTGACGGGGTGCGGCTCGGCGACGTACTGATCGCCGGTCAGCGCGTGGCAGATCAAGATGGCGTTGGAGCGCGCCGCGTTGAGCCGGCCGTAGGTCTGGTAGGCGACGGTGAAGTCGGAAAGCTCGACCCCGCAGTCGAGGCGAAGCGGCGTCTCGTGCCCGAGCCGGACCCGGTATCCCGGCAGCGGCTGGGACACGGCCGGCGGCTCGCCAGTGCGGCTCGAATCGGAAGTCGTGGTTGCACTCATAACATCTGTCGCAATTGGCCCGGCCGCGAACGCGATCATCGCCAAGCTGGCGCATAGCTAGGCAGGGGGGGCGCGCGAGTCAACGTTTTCCTTGATTTTGCTCTTTGATTCGCGCTGCCTCGCCGTTATCACTAGCGGGCTGCCGACCGCCTTCACCCTGAAAATCGCCGATTCGAGCCCGTGCCATGAGCCAGCGCCGCGCCCCCCTCGCCGACTTGCGCCGGCGGATCGACCGGATCGACGCGGAGATCCACGCCCTCTTGATCCGACGCACGGCGGTGGTCGAAAAGGTCAGAGACCTCAAGAAAAACGAGCGCGTCAAGATTCGCCCCGGGCGCGAAGCGGAGATCATCTACCGCCTGGTCCGGCGCCACAAAGGCCCCTTTCCCGCCTCCGAGCTGGTCCGCATCTGGCGCGAGCTCATCGTCGCCACGCTCCGGTTCGAGGGGCCATTTTCCGTCGCGGTTTACGCGCCCCACGGCCACGGCGGCATCTGGGACCTGGCGCGGGATCAGTACGGCTCGTTCACGCCGATGGCCCGCCACGACGGAGCCCGCGCCGTCATCCGCGCCGTGGCCGCCCATCACGCCGCCGTCGGCGTGCTGCCGCTGCCGGCGGTGGACGAAGACGAACCCTGGTGGCCCGATCTGATGCCCAATCCAGGAAACAACCGCGCGCGGGCCTGGATCATCGCGCGGCTCCCCTTCGCCGGCGCGGGCAACGCCCGCGGGCCCGGGATCGGCGCGTTCGCGATCGCTCCAGCCAGGCCCGACCCATCCGGGCGGGACCGGACTTGCCTCGGTCTCGCGACCGACGGCAAAGCCGGGCACGATGCCATCGAACGCGCCTTCGCCAAGGCGCGCCTCGGCCGGCCCGACCTGATCGGCGTCGAGGACTCCCAAGCCTCGGGCGGATTCCTTTGGCTCGCCGACATTCCCGGCTACGTGCGCGAAGACGACCCGAGGCTCGCGGCGCTCGCCGGCGCGCTCGGGGATTCGTTCGCGCGCTCGGCTGTGCTCGGCGCCTACGCCGAGCCGCTGAGGCCGGCCGACCTCGCCCCGAAGGCGAAAGGAAAACGGAAGGCGAAGCGTCCATGACGTCCCGCTCACCCAAGGGTCCTTCGCCCCGGCCCGGCATCCTCGAGGTCGAGCCTTATATCGGCGGCGAATCCGCCATTGAGGGGATGCCCCGGGTCGTCAAGCTCTCCTCCAACGAGAACGCCTTCGGCCCGAGCCCGAAAGCGATGGCGGCCTACGCCCGGTTCGCCCCCCAAATCCACCGCTATCCCGACGGCGGCTGCGTAACTTTGCGCCGCGCCCTGGCGGCCGCCTGGAATCTGCAAGCCGAACGCATCGTCTGCGGCGCGGGTTCGGACGAATTGATCGCGCTGCTGGCGCGGGCCTATCTCGGCCCGGGCGACGAGGCGCTCTACTCCGAGCACGAGTTTCTGATGTACCCGATTGCGACCACGAGCGCGGGCGCGAGGGCGATCAAGGTCAAGGAAACGAATCTGACCGCGG
>MIAC01000243.1:0-272 GCA_001830475.1 Rhodospirillales bacterium RIFCSPLOWO2_12_FULL_67_15 | reverse complement strand
TCGCCAATCCCAACAACCCGACCGGCACCTACCTGCCGGCCGCCGCGGTGCGGCGGCTGCACGACCGATTGCCTCCGAACGTGCTCCTGGTCCTGGATGCGGCCTACGCCGAGTTCGTGACCCGTCCCGACTACACCAGCGGGGCCGAGCTGGTCGAGCCCGACGGCAACGTGGTCATGCTGCGCACGTTCTCGAAGATTTACGGGCTCGGCGGCTTGCGCCTCGGCTGGGCCTATTGCCCGGTCGCCGTCGCCGACGTCCTCAATCGCCTG
>MIAC01000242.1:3353-3440 GCA_001830475.1 Rhodospirillales bacterium RIFCSPLOWO2_12_FULL_67_15 | reverse complement strand
GCAACGGCTTCGGCATCTATCCGCATATCAAGGACCAACCGGTACTCGCGTACGGCGTAGTGCGCTTTCGCGGCGAAGCGGTGCTCG
>MIAC01000242.1:0-3316 GCA_001830475.1 Rhodospirillales bacterium RIFCSPLOWO2_12_FULL_67_15 | reverse complement strand
GCGTAGTGCGCTTTCGCGGCGAAGCGGTGCTCGCGCTGGTCGGCACGCAGGCGGCGGTCGAGGCGGTGCCGGAGGGTGAGTTTCCGATCCGCTATACGCCGTTGCCGCCGGTGATGGGCATAGACGCCGCGGCTGCACCGCGCGCGCCGCTGGTGCAGGCGGACAAGCCCGGCAATCTCCTGCTCGACGGCTGGGTTCGGAAAGGCGACGCCGCTGCGGCGTTCGCAAGTTGCGCCGCCATTGCCGAAGCCACGTTCGACACCGGTTTCGTCGAGCACGCCTATATCGAGCCCGAGGCGGGCTGGGCACGACGCGCAGGCGACCGCCTGGAAATTCACGTCACCACCCAGACGCCCTACATGGACCGCGACGAAGTGGCGCTGGTGATGAAGCTCGAACGCGAGCAGATCCGCATCGTGCCCACGGCCTGCGGCGGCGGCTTCGGCGGCAAGCTCGACCTGTCGCTGCAGCCCTTGATCGGCTTGGCCGCCTGGCTTCTGGACAAACCGGTGGCCTGCGTCTATACCCGGCCGGAGAGCATGGCCTCGAGCACCAAACGCCACCCGGCGCGCATTCATATCAAATCCGGCTGCGACGCGAGCGGCAAACTGATCGCGATCGAGACCCAGGCCGACTTCGACACCGGCGCCTACGCCAGTTGGGGCCCTACCGTGGCCACGCGCGTGCCCATCCATGCGAGCGGCCCCTACTTCGTGCCGCATGTCACGGCGCGCGGCCGCGCGTATTTCACCCACTGCCATCCGTCCGGGGCATTCCGCGGCTTCGGCGTGCCGCAGGGCGCGATTGCGCATGAAGCCATGATGGACGAGCTGGCCGACAAGCTGGGCATGGACCGGCTCGCGTTGCGCCGGCTGAATGCGCTCAAGGCGGGCGATGCCACCGCCACCGGGCAAGTTCTTGAGCATTCGGCCGGACTGGGGCAGTGCCTCGATGCGTTGAAGCCGCATTGGGACGAGGCGCTCGCGGCTTGCGCCGCTTACAACCGGACCTCAGGCGCGAAGCGCCGCGGCGCAGGCATAGCTTGCATGTTTTACGGCATCGGCAACACCGCACTCTCCAACCCCTCGACCATGCGCATCGGCCTCTCGGCCACAGGCGCGTTGACGCTATATAACGGCGCAGTCGACATCGGCCAGGGGTCGAACACCATTCTCACGCAGATCGCGGCCGACGCGCTCGGTCTGCCGATGGGCGAGTTCAGGATCGTCATGGGCGACACCGATCTCACCGCGGATGCCGGCAAGACTTCGGCTTCGCGCCAGACCTTCGTCTCCGGCAAAGCAACCGAGCTCGCCGGCCGGGATCTGCGCGCGAAGCTGCTGGCGCTGCTGGAGGCTTGCGCGGATGCGGTGCTGGGCCTGGAAGGCAGCGTGATCAAAGCGCGGGACGCGAATGGTGAGCACCAGTACGATCTCGCCTGGCTGCCGGCGCGCCAGGGGACCGATGTGCTGCAAGGTGCAGGCACGTTCGATCCGCCGACGAGCCCGCAGGATGCCGACGGCCAGGGTGCGCCCTATGCCACTTATGCATTCGCCGCGCAATTGGCGGTGGTCGAAGTGGACTGCGACCTCGGCACGGTGAAGGTGCTGGACATCGTCGCCGCGCACGACGTCGGCAAGGCCATCAATCCGACCCAGGTCGAGGGGCAGATCCAGGGCGGCATCATCCAGGGACTGGGACTGGCATTGATGGAAGAATATCTCCCGGGCAGGACCGAGAACCTGCACGATTACCTGATCCCGACCATGGGCGACGTTCCGCAGATGAAGTGCATTCTGATCGAGGATGCCGAGCCCCTCGGCCCCTCCGGCGCGAAAGGCGTAGGCGAGCCGGGGCTGATCCCGACCGCGCCGGCGATACTGGGCGCCATCCACCACGCCACCGGCGTGCGCATGCACCGGGTGCCGGTGCTGCCGCACCGGTTGCGCGCAGCGCTGAAACGACATGCGGAGACCCATTGATGCGCGAAGACACTTATCAGGGCGAAGTCGTCGACAGTCCAAAGGCCAAGAGCGCGAAAGGCATACGCTGCGATGCCTGCCCGGTGCTGTGCCTGGTAAAGCCGAACGACTTCGGCGCCTGCGACCGCTATACCAACGCCGACGGCAAACTCACCCGGGTCGATCCCTTGGTGATCACGCAAAAACCCGATGCCAGGCTGGTCAAATTCCTGGATAAGGAGTGGGATGGAAGCATCCTGCCCGATTCCCCGGTATTCGTGACCGGCGTCGGCGCGACCACCACCTACCCCGACTACAAGCCCGCGCCCTTCATCGTCTCGTCCAAGGTCGATGGGGTGGACATGGTGACCGTGGTCACCGAAGGCATTTTCAGCTATTGCGGCGTGAAGCTCAAAATCGATACCGACCGCTATCTCGGACCGGAACTGGCCGCCGTACGCGTGGAGGGCGAGCAGATCGGCCATGTGACCACCGCCGAATACGGCTCGCAGATGCTGTCCATCGGCGGCGTGCACCATTTGACCGGCGGCGGCAAGAAACAAGGCCGCGTCACCTGCGATTCGCTGCTGCGGCTTTGCAACAAGGAGGCGGTGGAACTCGCCATTGACGGCGGCGCCAGCGTGGTGGTGCAGGCGGGCAAGCCACCGATCGTGAACGGCATCGCGGAAGTGCGCATGCGCGTGGGCTGCGGCTCGGCCACCATCGGCATATTCGCGCCGCAGTGGGTCGGCCATGCGGACGAAGTCATCGTCGTCGACGATCACATCACCGGGGTGTTGAGCGAGCACCAGGCGGGGAAATTCCTCGACATGCGGCCCGCCGGAGTGAAAATACGCGGCAAGCGCTCCACGCCCGGGCGTTACTTCCAGGTTGCCGCGCCTGGCCTGGGCTGGGGCGGCACCAATCTCACCGACCCGCTGTCCATCATCGAGAAAATCGATCCCAAGACCGCGTGGCCGGGAATGCGGCTGCTCATGGTTTCCACCACGGGCGAGCACTCGGCCTGGTTCGTGCTCGACCAGAACCTGCGGCCGCAACCTGCCGACATGCCGGAGCCAATCCGACTCGTGGTGGAGCGCATCGCCGAGAACTGCGAGCCGGCGCTGTGCACCGTGCTGTTCATGGCCGGCGCCGGCGGCTCGCTGCGCGCCGGCATTACCGAGAATCCGGTCAGGCTGACGCAATCGGTGAAGGCCGCCCTAACCCGCGTCACTTGTGGCGGCGCGCCGGTGTATGTCTGGCCGGGCGGCGGCATCACGCTGATGGTGGACGTGACGCGCATGCCCGAGCGTTCTTTCGGCTACGTGCCGACGCCGGCCATCGTCGCGCCGATC
>MIAC01000241.1:2943-3272 GCA_001830475.1 Rhodospirillales bacterium RIFCSPLOWO2_12_FULL_67_15 | reverse complement strand
GCGGCTTCGAGGAGCGGCCGCGAAAACACGAATTCGCGCCGTATCCCCTCGTCGTCGACCAGCGTCAGTTTGATATCTTGTCCGTCGGGCGTCATGTAGGCGTGGGGGATAAGGGTGATTCTCGGCATGGCTTTCTCCTGGAGCGTATCAAGAAGCCTAGCGCGTCGAGTCCACAGACTTCCGGGGATTTTACCGGCATTCGTGCTCCCCGAAGGGTTTTCGAATCTGTGTTGACAACATTCCTATATTAGGGTATTATTTCCAGAACCGAATCCGCGTTCTTGGACAAGTGAATTGAAAAAAAGCGGTCTTCGCCGAGGCTGAGCGCG
>MIAC01000241.1:0-2831 GCA_001830475.1 Rhodospirillales bacterium RIFCSPLOWO2_12_FULL_67_15 | reverse complement strand
CCGGTGTTGGGCCGCCTCAACGGGAGATGATCGTCGCCTTGGACAGCACGATCGGGGTCCGGGGCGCGTCCTTGTCGAACGGGCCCGCCGGGCCGGTGGGTGCGGCGACCATGCGGTCCGCCACCTCCATTCCCTGGATTACGCGGGCAAAAACCGTGTACCCGAATCCGCCGGTTTGGCGGGGACCGGCGTCGAGGAAGCGGTTGTCCGCGACGTTGATGAAGAACTGGGCGGTGGCGGAATGCGGGTCCCCGGTTCTAGCCATCGCCACCGTGCCGCGCAGGTTGGCAAGCCCGCCCGGGGATTCGTTCGGCACCGGCTTAGTCGTCGGCTTTTGCTTGAAGTCGGGGGTGAATCCGCCGCCCTGGGCCATGAAGCCCGGAATCACGCGGTGGAAGAGAGTGCCGTCGTAGAATCCGGCGCGGACGTAGTTGAGGAAATTCTCCACCGACTTCGGCGCTTTCGCGGGTTCGAGTTCGATCACGATCGTGCCCAAGCTGGTTTCGAGCTGGACGCGCGGGCCCGGCGCCGCGCTTTGCGCCATGACCTGCGGCGCGCCGGCGAGCAGGGCGAGCGCGGCGACGAGAGCGATCAGACGGTTGAGCGGCATGGGAAATTTTTAATGCAGGTCCGACCAGATCATGCGTTTCAGCGCAAAGAGCATTCCGGTCAGCACCAGGAGGAAGAGCAGGACCTTGAGGCCGAGGCGCTTGCGCGCCTCCATCTCCGGCTCCGCCGTCCAGGCGAGGAAGGTGGCGACGTCCTTCGCCATTTGCTCGACGCTCGCCTTGGTGCCGTCGGGATAGTCCACCGAACCTTCGTTCAGCGGCGCGGCCATGGCGATCTGCTGGCCGGGGAAGTAGGCGTTGTAGGACATCCCCTCCATGAGCTGGAACCCGGCGGGCGGGTCCTTGTAGCCGGCGAGCAGGGAATAGACGTAATTGGCGCCGCCCTTGCGCGCCTTGATCATCAGCGAGAGATCGGGCGGGTAGGCGCCGTTGTTGGCGGCGCGCGCCGCGTTCTCGTTGGCGAACGGCGCCTTGAACTTGTCGGAGGGGCGGCCCGGGCGCTGGAACATCTCGCCCTGGTCGTTGGGGCCGTCGCTCACCTCGACGGTCGCGGCGATCGCCCCGATCTCGTCGGCGCTGAAATCGGCGCCGGCGAGGTGACGATAGGCGACGAGATTCAAGGAATGGCAGTTGGAACACACCTGACGGAAGACGATCAGCCCGCGGCGCAAGTCGGCGCGATCGAAGACTCCGAACACGCCATCGAACGACCAGGCCTGCGCCGGCGGCTTCTGCGCGCTCGCGGCGTTGGCCGGGCCGGCCGGAGCGAAGAGGAGTAGCGCCAGCCCGGCGGCGCACGCCGCCAAAACGAAAGACCGGGCGCGGGGAGCGCCGCCGGGTCTTCGGTTGTTGGCGCTTGCGCGCCCGGCGCCGAGAAGGATTTCGCGCATCGCCGGTTTTCTCATGGACATCTCCTCATGGGCCCTTGAGGACCGCGGCGCTGATGCTGTCCGGCACCGCCTTGGGCCGCTCGAACAGGCTGATGAGCGGAATCAGCACCAGGAAGTGAAGGAAGTAGTACGCCGTCGCCGCCTGGCCGAGCGGGATGAAATAGCCCTCGGGCGGGTTGGCCCCGACGTAGCCGAGGATGACGCTGTCGAACACCAGGATCCAGAAGAACTGCCGATAGATCGGCCGGAACCGCGCGCTGCGGACCTTGGAGCGGTCGAGCCAGGGCAGGAACAGGAGAATCAGGATAGAGGCGAACATCGCGACCACCCCGATCAGCTTCGCCGGGATGAACCAGATGTCGAAGGTGATGGCGCGCAGGATCGCGTAATAGGGCAGCAAGTACCATTCCGGCACGATGTGCGGCGGCGTCACCATCGGGTTGGCGGGGATGTAGTTGTCGGGTTCGCCGAAGAAATTGGGGGCGAAGAAGACGAACCCCATGAACAGGATCATGAACACGCCGAACCCGAACAAGTCCTTGACGGTGTAATAGGGATGGAACGGAACCGTGTCGCCGGGGTGCTTGATGTCCACGCCGAGCGGGTTGTTGGACTTGACCGAGTGCAGCGCCCACAGGTGCAGGAAGACGAACGCGAAGATGATGAACGGCAGCAGATAATGCAGCGCGTAGAAGCGAGTCAGCGTCGGACTATCCACCGAGAACCCGCCCCACAGCCAGGCGACGATGCTTTTGCCGGCGAGCGGCACCGCCGAGAACATGTTGGTGATCACGGTCGCGGCCCAGAAGCTCATCTGTCCCCACGGCAGCACGTAGCCCATGAACGCGGTCGCCATCATGGTGAGGATGATGATCACGCCGATGATCCAGAGAAGCTCGCGCGGCGCCTTGTAGGAGCCGTAATAGAGGCCGCGGAACAGATGGATATAGACGATCAGGAAGAAGGCGGATCCTCCGTTCATGTGCACGTAACGGATCAGCCAGCCGTAGTTGACGTCGCGCATGATCCGCTCGGTGCTGTCGAAGGCCATGCTGGTGTGCGGTATGTAATACATGGCGAGGACGATGCCGGTCGCGATCATGATCACCAGCACGATGCCGGCGAGCGAGCCGTAGTTCCACCAGTAGTTCAGATTGCGCGGCGTCGGATATTCGATCGCGTCGTGGTGCATCATCGTGAAGATGGGCATCCGCTCGTCGATCCAGCGCACGACCGGGTTGGTCCAGACCGGGGTGGTCATGGGGCGGTTCTCCTTAACAGGCTACCGGGGAACTCCCATGGAGCTGCGTTACGGGCCCGGCGGGCCAGATTGGCAGGAGCGGCGGCGAAGGCGATGCTCAGCGCATCGGCG
>MIAC01000240.1 GCA_001830475.1 Rhodospirillales bacterium RIFCSPLOWO2_12_FULL_67_15 | reverse complement strand
GATGGACTACGCCAACGTTCCGACCGCGGTGTTCTCGACGCCGCCGGTCGGCGCGGTCGGGCTGACCGAAGCCGAGGCCGCCCAGCGGGGCGAAATCGACGTCTATGTTTCGTCCTTCAAGCCTTTGAAGCACACCCTCACCGGGCGGGCCGAGCGGACGATGATGAAACTGGTGGTGGATCGCGCCTCGCAGCGCGTGCTCGGGCTGCACATGGTCGGCGCCGACGCGCCCGAGATCGTCCAGGGCTTCGCGGTCGCGCTGAAATGCGGCGCGACCAAGCGCGATTTCGACGCGACCGTCGGCATCCACCCGACCGCGGCCGAGGAGTTCGTCACGTTGCGCGAGAAGCGGAATTAGTTCACCGTCATGCCCGCGGAAGCGGGCATCCAGCTTGATTGTGGACCCCCGCTTTCGCGGGGGTGACGGAAGAGCGAACCTATTCCGCCGCCTGGCCGTGGCGCCGCAGCTTGGCGGTTTAGATCAGCCGTTGCAATTCGCGCTTCAGGCGCTGCTTCTCCGGCTCGGCCTGGGCGAAGATTTTTTCCGCCTTGTGGAAGTCCATCAGCCGCACGTCCGCGATCATCGGGCGGACGAGCAGGTCGGGGGGATTGCGCTTGATCTTCTCGGCGACGATCGAGCGCTGCATGATCTGGATGGTGGTGAACACCGCGTCGAGCATGCGGGGATTGCGCCGCGCGTCGCCGGCGCGGACGGGGACGGCCTCGATCGCCACGCTTGTGTCGCATTCGTCCTGCCACAGCTCGTAGGGCAGCGGATCGACCGCGCCGCCGTCGATCAGCACGCGCCCGCCGGAGCGCACCGGCGCGAACACGCCGGGCACCGACATGCTTGCCTTGACCGCGAGGGCGAGGTCGCCTCGGTCGAACACCACCGGCTCCCAGCTCCAGAAGTCGGCGGCGACGATCTTGAGCGGGATCTTGAGGTGCGCGAAATCGCGCGCCGGCATGCGATGCTTGAGAAAGGCGTGGAAGCGCTTGCCGCGCAAGAGCCCGCCGCGGCGGAACTCGAGATCGACGAACGCGAACCAATGGGCGAGCTCCTCGCGCCCGAACATATCCTTGAACCGGCGGCGATGGCCGAACCCGACCAGCTGCTCGACGTCGGCGCGAATCTCGGCCGCCGAGATGCCCGAGGCGTAGAGCGCGGCGATGACGGCGCCGAAGCTGGTGCCGGCGAGGCGGTGCGGCTTGAGGCCGAGTTCGTCGAAGGCCTCGAGCATCGCGATATGCGCGAGCCCGCGCGCGCCGCCGCCGCCCAAGGCGAGATTGATGCGGATCATGGGTTTTAATTACGCCAAAAAAGGGCCGTTTACCATGCCGGCCGGCCCCCCCTATGCCGGGCGGGTGGAAAAAGAAGGTCCGGCGGCGTATATCCTACGCCCCGCGGATGAAAACCATGGCCAAACCGACAGCCAAGTCCTGGGCGCCCGACACCTGGCGCGCGCGGCCGATCGAGCAGGCGCCGGACTATCCGGACGCGGCCCAGCTTATGGCCGCCGAGAAGGAGCTGAGGCGCTATCCGCCGCTCGTCTTCGCCGGCGAGGCGCGCAACCTGAAAGCGCGTCTCGCGAGCGTCGGGTCCGGCAAGGCCTTCCTCCTTCAAGGCGGGGATTGCGCCGAGAGCTTCGCCGAATTCCACCCCGACAACATCCGCGACACCTTCCGCGTGCTCCTGCAGATGGCGGTGGTGCTCACCTACGGCGCGGCCTGCCCGGTAGTCAAAGTCGGCCGCCTGGCGGGACAGTTCGCCAAGCCGCGCACGGCGACGACCGAGACCGTGGCAGGCGTCACGCTGCCCGCCTATCGCGGCGACATGGTCAACGGCATGGAGTTCACGCCCGAGGCCCGCCGGCCCGATCCCAAGCGCATGATCCAGGCCTACAACCAGTCGGCGGCGACGCTCAATCTCCTGCGCGCGTTCGCGCAAGGCGGCTACGCGGATTTGCACAAGGTCCACCAGTGGAATCTCGGCTTCGTCGCCGACAGCGCCGAAGGCGCGCGCTATCGCGACCTCGCCGACCGCATCGGCGAGACGCTCGCCTTCATGGCCGCGTGCGGCATGACCTCGGAGACGACGCCGCAACTCCGCGAGACCGAGTTCTACACCTCGCACGAGGCGCTGTTCCTCAATTTCGAGGAAGCGATGACCCGGATCGATTCCACCAGCGGCGATTGGTACGATACCTCGGCGCATCTCCTCTGGGTCGGCGACCGCACCCGCCAGCCCGACGGCGCGCACGTCGAATTCCTGCGCGGGGTCAAGAACCCGGTCGCCTTCAAGGCCGGGCCGACTCTCGCTCCCGACCAGATGCTGCGCCTGATGGACATTCTCGATCCCGAGAACGAGCCGGGCCGGCTCGCGGCGATCGTGCGCATGGGCGCGGACAAGGTCGAGCGCGCCCTGCCGCCGCTTCTCCGCGCGGTCCAGCGCGAAGGGCGCCGGGTGGTGTGGGTGTGCGATCCGATGCACGGCAACACGGTCCAAAGCGCCAACGGCTACAAGACCCGGCACGTCGACCGGATTTTGGCCGAAGTCGGCGGCTTCTTCGCCGTTCACCGGGCCGAGGGCACCCACGCCGGCGGCGTGCATTTCGAGATGACCGGCCAGGACGTGACCGAATGCGTCGGCGGCGCGCAGGCGATCACCGAGGCGAACCTGTCGGACCGCTACCATACCCATTGCGACCCGCGCCTCAACGCCAAGCAGGCGCTCGAACTCGCTTTCGTCATCGCCGAGGCGCTGAAGCAGGAACGCACGTCGGGCGCGCGGCGCGCGGCCGCCGCCGCGCCTTGAGCGATGGCGCGCGATAAGAATAAAGCGCCCGCCGCTGACGTCCTGCAGCCCCGGCCCGAGGACATCCCGCTCTACACCGACCATTACTTCCTGAAGACCAAGGAGACCGTGCGGCGCCACGGCGACAAGCGCGTCAGCTACGCCCTGTTCATGCGCCGGCCGGTGATCTTCACGCCCCGCCTGATGCAGGCGTGGCTCGCAAAGGCGGCCGCCGAGCGCGGCACCGCGTTCGCCGTCAAGCTCAACTACCCCGAAGGCGCCTGGGTCGGCGCGGGCGAGCCGCTGCTCTACATCGAGGGCTCGCTCTATCACTTGGTCGATTTGGAGACGATCCTCCTGCAAAAGCTCGGCGCCGCCTGCGTCGCCGCCTACAACGCCTTCACCATGTGCGTGGATTTGCCCAACGTCGCCTTTCTCGCCATGGATGCCCGCCATTGCGCCGGGGTCGAGATGGCGGAACTGATGGCCTACGCCGCCTCGGTC
>MIAC01000239.1 GCA_001830475.1 Rhodospirillales bacterium RIFCSPLOWO2_12_FULL_67_15 | reverse complement strand
CCGTGATCACGTGCTCGTATTTCACGAGCTTGTTCGGGCGCAGATGAATTTCGGGCTGGACCGGCGTCACAGCGGCGGCCCGCAGCCGCGTCTCCAGCGCGGGCCGGTCGGGAATCACCTGACCGTTCCACAGGACGGTGCCATCGAAATCCAGCTCGATCGTGACGACTTCCGGCGGCACGGTCGGCGGTGGCGGGTTGCCCGCCGGCATATTCAGCTTTACCGCGTGCGTCTGGATCGGTATCGTGATGATCAGCATGATCAGCAGCACCAACATCACGTCGATGAGCGGCGTGGTGTTGATGTCCACCATCACTTCGGGATCGCCCGATCCGCCGCCGTTCCCGACATTCATTCCCATGAGTTTCCTTATCCCGGCGTTCCGGCGACGCGCACCGGAGGTTCCGTGATGAACCCGATCTTGAGGATGCCGGCGCGCTGGCAAGTGAACACGACCTTGCCGACGAATTCGTAGCGCGCGTTCCTGTCGCCTCGAATATGCACTTCCGGCTGGGGCTGCTTCACCGCGATCTCCTTGAGCCTGGCCAGCAGCTTCTTATCGTCAATAAGTTCGTTGTTCCAGAAGACATCGCCGTCCTGGTTGACGGCAATGTTGATGTTCTCGGGCTTGGTCTGCGTCGGCTGGTTTGTTTCCTTCGGCAGTTCCACCGGCGTGGCTTGAATCACCACGGGAATCGTGATCAGGAAGATGATGAGCAACACCAGCATCACGTCCACCAGGGGCGTAGTGTTGATCGCCGAGACGACTTCGTCTTCGGCGTCCAGCGGACCAACACCCATCCCCACGGTCAGGCTCCCTTGCGCCGTTCGCGGCCGCGGCCGCCGCCCAACAACGTCATATGCACGCCGCCGCCGAAGTGCCGAATCAGTTCCATCGCAACCTTGTTACGCCGGACCAGCCAGTTGTAGCCCAGCACTGCCGGCACCGCCACGGCAAGGCCGAAAGCAGTCATGATCAGGGCCTCGCCGACGGGACCGGCAACCTTGTCGATCGACGCCTGGCCCGCGATGCCGATCGCGGTGAGCGCGTGGTAGATGCCCCAGACGGTGCCGAACAGGCCGACGAAGGGCGCGGTGGAACCCACGGTTGCCAGGAATGCCAGCCCGTTCTGCAGCCGGTTGTTGATCACATCAATGGCTCGCTGGATGGACATGCCGACCCAGACGTTGAGGTCTACCCGTTCGATGACCGAACCTTCGTGATGCTCGGCCGCGTAGGCGCCCTTCTCGGCGACGAATCGGAAAGCGCTGTCTTCGTCCAGGGAGCCAATGCCATCATTGACAGACTTCGCCCTCCAGAATTTTTCGTCGGATTCCCTTGCCTGCTTCATCAGCTTTGCCTGCTCGAGCAGTTTGAGGATGCCGATATACCACGATCCAATCGACATGATGACAAGCGTGATCAGGGTGCCCTTGGAAACGAAATCACCCTGCTTCCAGAGGGCGTCAAGGCCGTAGGGATTTTCGACAACCTCGGTGGCAGGCGCCATTACAGGCGGCGGCGCCTTCGCTTCGGCCGCCGGCTCCGGTGCCGATGCCGGCGCCGGAGTCTGGGCCCGGGTCGGATACGGCGTCAGGATTGCCACCGCAGCGGCCACGCTTACCAGCGCCGCGAAAAGCAGGTTGTGCATACGCATCTTGAAGCTTGTCATGTTGATGTCCCGAAGAAAGATTTTCCGGCAGACACGTGACCACGGCGTCGAAACGCCGGCCGCATCAGTCGATTTTCCATTCGTACTCGATTTTCGCCCACGCGCGCTCGGCTTTGCCGTCAGTAGTCGCCGGCTTGAATTTGCACAGGCTCAGCGCTTTCCTTGCCGCCTCGTCGAGCCGCCTGAACCCCGTCGAGCGCTCTATCCTGCTCTCCAGCGCCGAACCGTCGACGTCGATCAGAAAAGCCAGCAGCACAATGCCGGATTCCTGGGCTCGCAGCGCGGCAGGCGGGTACTCCGGCTTCTCGCAGGCCCTGGCATCGACGACCGGGGCCGTGCGCACCGGCGCACGCTGGACCGCGACCGGGGCGGGCGCGAAACGCTGCCCGGGTGCCGCAACCGGCTCAGTCGGTCTGGCGCTGGTCACCGCGGTGATCGCCGTGGTCTGAACCGACTGTGGCACCTGCACCTGAACCTCCGGCGGCGGGATGTAGGGCGGGGGCGGCGCCGCAAGCCGCGGCGGCGGCGGCGGCGGGGGTTTTTCCTGGGGTGGCGGCTTGATCTCCTCGATGATCTTGGTTTCCAGGGGTTGGGTGACCACTTCGACGATCTTGCGGGCGAGGCCGTTGACCAGCGCGTAACCCATTACCGCGTGAAATACGACGACGACAGCCAGGCCGATCAGCCGCCTGCTCGAATTCTCCTCGGCTTGTGCGTAGCTCAACCGGAAATCCTTACGCCGTCCATTGCATGTCCTGGCACACCCGCCCCCTACCCGCTGTCTTGTTCTTCCGGGCGCTGGCCGCGCCGCCCTGTATGCCGCAAACTGCACCCGCGCCTGCCGCCTTACGCGGGGATCGATCGGACGGCAGGCAGGCAACCGACGGAGGCGAGATTCTACTTGAACAAACCGGCGCTTTCTACATCAACGCCCTGCGAAGCGAAGCGGCGCCAGCATCCGACGCGGCCTTGGATCCTCGTATTGGATGCGTGCCGCATGAGTCGCACCCGACACCGCCGGACATGATAGCGACACCCAATGACCCCTGAAACGTTGTGGGCATGCTTATGCGATTCGTGCGCGCTCGCAGGCTGCGAAGGCGTTCAGCACAGGTGTGAGGGTGCCGTCGAGCCATTTTGGACAGCACAAATCGCTTGTCGCATAAATACAACAACCGACTTAATTCTCAGATGGTTTCATTTTTTCAGTGTTGACTGTGACTTATGCTACGTTTTACCCTATTGGTTCATCAACCGCGCCTATGCCGCCGTCCGTGGCTACACGGTCATGGATCGGCGCGGACCTGGAAACACAGTAATCAACCGCACGTTGAAACAAACGATGAACTACCCCGGTTTCCGCCAATAATTCAAACGATGGGAGATACTATGTCAAAGCCGTTTTCCCGCAGTCGAGTTTCGTTGGCCGTATCCGCCGCCCTCAGTGTCACAGTCGTGCTGGGAGTAGGTATTCGGAACGTCTCCGCGCAGCAAGCCGAGCGCGTAATCATAACGGGATCAAACATCCCGCGGGCGCAGACCGAAACGGCGTCGCCGGTCATCTCCATCAGCCGGGAAGCGATCGAGGCATCAGGCAAAGCGACCGTCGCCCAGTATCTGCAGACCTTGTCCGTGGACGGCCAGGGCTCGCTGCCGACCTCTTTCGGCAACGGTTTCGCCGCCGGCTCGACT
>MIAC01000238.1:3590-6100 GCA_001830475.1 Rhodospirillales bacterium RIFCSPLOWO2_12_FULL_67_15 | reverse complement strand
TCGCGTCCGGCCCGATCTGTTCCCGCCCCCCGGAGTGGCCGCGGAATCGTCAACCGGGCCTTGTACGATCACAATGGACCAACTTGAGCCTGAGACCCTGGCAGCGCTTCGGGAACGTGCTCGTATGAGTGGCCAGTCGCTTGAAACCGAAATCAAGGCGATATTGGCACAGGCGGCGCGCGCGGGGCGGAGTGAATTAGCTACGTGGTCGGCCGGCTTGAGGAGCCGGTTACGGAATCGCTACGTCGGCGATGTGACGGCCGATATTCGCTCGGACCGGCAGAGATGATTGTCGTCGTCGATGCAAGTGTTGCGGCGATGTGGTTTCTGCCCGAGCCCCATAGCGAATCGGCGGCGCTTCTGCTCGATGCCAAGTGTGAGCTAATTGCCCCCGATCTAATGCGCCTTGAAGTCGCAAACGCTCTGGCACAGGCGGCGCGCGCGGGGCGGAGTGAATTAGCTACGTGGTCGGCCGGCTTGAGGAGCCGGTTACGGAATCGCTACGTCGGCGATGTGACGGCCGATATTCGCTCGGACCGGCAGAGATGATTGTCGTCGTCGATGCAAGTGTTGCGGCGATGTGGTTTCTGCCCGAGCCCCATAGCGAATCGGCGGCGCTTCTGCTCGATGCCAAGTGTGAGCTAATTGCCCCCGATCTAATGCGCCTTGAAGTCGCAAACGCTCTTCTCAAGGCGGCGCGGCGCGGCGTAATCGATTTTGCGGATGCGGTTGCAGCGCTTACCCGGCTGTCGGCACCGTCGGTACGTTTCGAGCGCTCGGGACCGTACGCCGAACCAGCGTTCGAAGTGGCCGAACGTCATGGCGGTTCGGTTTACGACGGGATCTACGTCGCATTGGCCAAGGCATTCAGCGCCGTCGTCGCCACCAACGACATGGAGCTCGCAAAGACAGCCCGTTCCGCCGAAGTGCGGGTCTGGCACCTCTCCGAACCGCCGCCCCCCGAGCTCCGGTCATAGGTGTTCGAGCTTCTCTCGGAAGTATTAAGTCCGGGCGGGTTCGCGTCGAAATCCGGCGTCCCGCGCGCGAATGTCAGCCCTGGGCCGCCCTGCGGAGCGCGCCGATGGTGGCGCGGTAATCCGTGCCGGTGAAGACGGCGCTGCCGGCGACCAGGACGTTGGCGCCGGCCGCGACCACGGCGCGCGCGGTTTCGGCGTTCACGCCGCCATCCACTTCCAATTCGATCGGACGGTCGCCGATCATCTGGCGCAAGCGCCGGATTTTTTCGATTTGCGAGGAAATGAAACTCTGCCCGCCGAAGCCGGGGTTGACCGACATCACCAGGATCAGGTCGACCTTGTCGAGCACGTAGGCGACGGATTCCGCCGGGGTCGAGGGGTTGAGCGAAACCCCCGCCTTCTTGCCGAGGCCCTTGATGACTTGGAGGCTGCGGTCGAGATGGGCGTCGGCCTCGACGTGGACGGTGATGATGTCGGCGCCGGCCTTGGCGTACGCCTCGAGATGCGGCTGCGCCGGATCGATCATCAGATGCACGTCGAAGGGCTTTTTCGTGTGCGCGCGCAGCGCCTTGATGACCGGCGGGCCGAAAGTCAGGTTGGGCACGAAGTGGCCGTCCATTACGTCGAGGTGGACGTAATCGCAGCCGGCGGCGTCGATCGCGCGCAATTCCTCGCCGAGCCGGGCGAAATCGGCGGACAATATCGAAGGCGCGATTTTGACGGCGGCGGTCACGGGGCCCCGGATCTATGCCGCCTCGCCCCGGTAGGCGCCGTGGCAGGCTTCGCTGTTGAGGCGCGCGCGGAACAACAAGGTGGATTGCGCCGTGGCGACGTTGGCCGCCTGGCCGCGCCATGTCTTGAGCGCGCTGTCCTGCAGCGCGCGCCCGTATGAGAAGCTGAGCGTCCACGGAAGGTTCTGGAACTTGGCGTTCATGGCGTTGAGATGCCGGGTCGCATCCACTTCGCTTTGTCCGCCCGAAAGGAACATGATTCCGGGAACCGCCGCGGGCACCACCCGGCGGAAACAGGCAATCGTGCGTTCGGCGACCTCGTCCACGCTCGCCTGCTTCGGGCAAGCCTTGCCGGCAACGACCATGTTCGGCTTCAGGATCATGCCTTCGAGCGCCACCCCTTGCCGGTAGAGGGCGTCGAACACGATCTGCAACGTGTCCGTGGTCACGGTGTTGCAACGCTCGATGCCGTGGTCGCCGTCCATCAGGACTTCGGGCTCGATGATCGGCACCAGCCCGCCCTCCTGGCAGATGCGGGCGTAGCGGGCGAGCGCGTGCGCGTTCACCTCGATGGCGTACGGGGTCGGGATGTGCTGGCCGATCTTGATCCCCGCCCGCCACTTGGCGAAGCGGGCGCCCATGCCGACGTATTCCTCGACCCGCTTGGCGAGGCCGTCCAAGCCCTCGGTTACGGTCTCGTCGGGCGAACCGGCAAGCGGCTTGGCCCCGGTGTCGAGCTTGATCCCAGGGAAAATGCCCGCGTTCTTCAAAAGAGCGCCAAGCGGCGTTCCGTCTTTCGCCT
>MIAC01000238.1:0-3493 GCA_001830475.1 Rhodospirillales bacterium RIFCSPLOWO2_12_FULL_67_15 | reverse complement strand
CTTGGCGGAGAACAGAAGCTCGCGGTAGTCGCGCCTGTTGGACTCTGTCGCTTCCACGCCGATGGCGCCGAACCGCTTGTTGATGGTGCCCGAGCTCTCGTCGGCCGCCAGCAATCCTTTGTGGCCGTCAACCATGGCCTTGGCGGTCGCGTTCAATTCCTTGATATTCATCGAAATAGCCCTCCGTAGCGTGTGATTACCTACTCTTGTTGCCGCCTCTGTTCAACTCAAAGCAGCGCCTTGGCGGCGGCGGCCACCTTGGCTGGCGTAATGCCGAAATGCTCGTACAGCTTGGGCGCCGGGGCCGAGGCCCCGAAGGTGCTCATGCCGACGAACGCTCCGCGCGGTCCGAGATAACGGTCCCAGCCGAACCGCACCGCGGCTTCCACCGCGACGCGCGGGGCCGCGCCGAGGACCTGATTCCGATAGGCGGCGTCCTGTTCCTCGAACAGTTCCCAACAGGGCATGGAGACGACCGCCGTGGGCACGCCGTCGGCCTCGATCAGCTTTTTCGCCTCCATGGCGATGGCAACTTCCGAGCCGGTGGCGAGCAAGGTCGCCCGGCGCGCGTCCGCTCCTCCGGCCGCTTCCGCCAGCACGTAGGCGCCGCGAGCCGAAAGATTGGCGTCTTGAGGTACGGTCCTGAGCGTCGGCAAGCCCTGGCGCGTCAGCACCATGCCCGACGGGCCGCTGTCGCGCCGCAAGGCGAGTTCCCAGCATTCCGCCGTCTCGACCGCGTCGCAGGGACGAAAGACCGCGAAGTTCGGCATCGCGCGCAAGGAGGCGAGCGTCTCGACTGGCTGATGGGTCGGGCCATCCTCGCCGAGCCCGATCGAATCGTGGGTCAGCACGTAGATCACCCGCTGCCCCATCAGGGCGGAAAGCCGCATCGCCGCTTTCATATAATCGGTGAAGATCAGGAACGTCCCGGCGTAAGGGACGAATCCCCGATGGAGCGCAAAGCCGTTCATGATCGCGGCCATGGCGTGCTCGCGCACGCCGTAATGGATGTAGCGCCCGGAGAAATCCACGGTCGAAAGCGGCGCGGTGCTCCGGGTCTGGGTGTTGACCGAGCCGGTGAGATCGGCGGACCCGCCGACCAGATCCGGAATCGTCGCGGTCAGAACCTCGAGCGCGGTGCCGGACGCCTGGCGGGTGGCGATCTTCGGTTTTTCCTCGGCCATTTTGCGCTTGTGGGCGGCGAGCGCGGCAACCCAACCATCCGGCAAGCGGCCGGACGTGCGGCGGGCGAATTCGGCGCGGTCGGCGGCGGACATCGTCCGCAGACGCTTTTCCCAGGCCGCGCGGGTCTTGGCCCCGCGCGCGCCGGCCTTGCGCCAAGCGGCGAACGCCTGGGGCGGAATTTCGAACGGGGTAAAGCCCCAATGGAACGCCGCGCGCATCGCCTTGATTTCGTCGGCTCCGAGCGGCGCGCCGTGAGTCTTGTGCGAACCGGCGAGCTTGGGTGCGCCGAAGCCGATCACGGTGCGGCAGGCGATCAGGGACGGCTTGGCGGAAGCGCGCGCTCTCTCGATCGCGCGCGCGATCGCCGCGGGATCGTGGCCGTCGATCGCAACCGCGTCCCAGCCGGAAGCGCGGAAGCGCGCGAGTTGGTTGTCGGAAACGGCGAGATCGGTTTTGCCATCGATGCTGATGCGATTGTCGTCCCAGAAGACGATCAGCTTGCCGAGGCCGAGGTGTCCGGCGAAAGAAATCGCCTCGTGGCTGATGCCCTCCATCAGGCAGCCGTCGCCGGCGACGACATAGGTGTAATGATCGACCGCCTTATGGCCGAAGCGCGCGGCCAGCATCCGCTCGGCGAGCGCCATCCCGACCGCCGTGGCGAGGCCCTGGCCGAGCGGGCCGGTGGTGGTTTCGATGCCCGGGGCGTGGCCGTATTCGGGATGGCCCGCCGTCTTGGAGCCGAGCTGGCGGAAATTGCGCAACTCCTCGATCGTCATTTCCGGATAACCGGTGAGATGCAAGAGCGCGTAGAGCAGCATCGAGCCGTGCCCGGCCGAAAGCACGAAGCGGTCGCGGTCGGGCCAGTCGGGCCGGACCGGATCGTATTTCAGGTAGCGGGTGAACAGCACCGTCGCCACGTCGGCCATGCCCATCGGCATGCCGGGATGGCCCGAGTTCGCCTGCTGGACCGCATCCGCGGCGAGAAAGCGAATGGTATTCGCCATCAGGTCGTGCCGCGCGCGCGCGGACGATCCCCGCGTTTTGCCCTTTGTCCTGCCCTTCGCTGTCATCGCGGTTCCTTTTTTCGTGCGTTGCAGACCTCGCCGTTCGCGCGGCGAAAGGCCCGTTTCATACTCCTTGCGGCGGAAAATAACCATGCCCTCGCCCCGTTCCTTTATCGGTACCGCTCCCGGTTGCGCCGGTCAGACCGCATGATGGCCGAGCGCCGCCTTGACCATATGGTAGGTGATCAAAAGCTGCGAAAGCGCCAAGGGATGGCTCATCGCCGGACGGTTCTTGTCGTCGATATAATGGCCGACGTTCTGGCGCAAATGCTGCGCCTCGGGAATCAGGCTCCAGATCAGGTCTTCCATGCTTTGCGCCCGTTTGTCGTCGATATCGCCGGAAATTTCGAGCACGTCCACCGGCTTGCCGTCGATGTCGCGGGCGAGCTCGAGGCGAAGCCCTTTCTTGCTCCCCGCCTCCAGGATCGGCGTGAGGTCGGGATGCGGCAGGGTCGGGCGCAGGATATGGCGGGCATTGAGATGCGCGCCGCTTTCCTCGCTCCGGCCCTCCGGCCGATAGAAGCTGACGACCATGTCGGCGAAGGTGCGCTGCGGTTGAATGAAGTTGACGCTGTCGAACTTGCGCTTTTCCAGCGATTTCAGCACTTCCTCGACGGTGTAGCCGCGCTTGGCGGTGTCGCGCTGGATCTTCCACGTGCGGCGCAGATCCTCCGCCGGGTCCAAGTAGATCTTGACGTCGTAGTTGGCGCGCATATTCCGCGTCCAATAGCCGAGCAGGCCTTCGAGGATGATGTATTCCTTGGGCTCGATGTATTCGGGCGCGTCCATTGCGCCGCTGTTGTGGTTGTAGACCGGCTTCAGAATCGGCATCCAATCGCGCAGGCGTTGGATGTCCTGCTCGATAATGTCGATGTAGTTGGCGCGCGGATCGAGCGCCGAGATGCCGTTCTTCGCCCGCTCCTCGCGCGAATAGCGGTGATAATCGTCGGTACAGATGACGACGACCCGCTCGGGCCCCAGGATTTGGGCGAGGCCGGCGGAGATGGTCGTCTTGCCGGCCGCCGAATCCCCGACCACGCCGAGGATGATGGGATGGTCGACTTTTTTGGTTTTAGGCATTCGCGTTCCCTTTCCGTCCGCCCCGAGAATCGTCTTTCAAGGAATAATACGTGGTCAGCAACTGGCGCTCGCCGGTAATCCCTGAGATGAGCAGCGTCTGGGTCCGCTCCAACCCGCGGTCCCGCTGGACGCCCTCGAACAGAAGTCCGGTGGTGATGCCGGTG
>MIAC01000237.1:0-1051 GCA_001830475.1 Rhodospirillales bacterium RIFCSPLOWO2_12_FULL_67_15 | reverse complement strand
TAACGGGCGAGATTGGAGGAAGCCTCGGCCGGAGCGATGATGTAATACGTCGGCAGCGCATACCGGGTGTGCGGCAGCGTCACTTCGACCACCTCCGCGCCCTGCTCGCGGAACCAATTTTCCGCCTTGCGCCAGAGGGCGTCGATTTCCGCCGGCATGCCGTCGAGGCGGTATTCCTTGGGAATGCCGATGCGCAGGCCCTTGGCCGGCGCGTCCGCGGCGAGGGCGAAATCGGGGCACGCGATCGGCGCCGAGGTCGAATCCTTGGGATCGTGCCCGGCCATCTGGCTAAGCATCAGCGCCGCATCCTTCACGTTGCGGGTCATCGGTCCCGCCTGGTCGAGCGAGGACGCGAAGGCGACGATGCCGTAGCGCGAGCAGCGGCCGTAGGTCGGCTTCAGGCCGACGATGCCGCAGAAAGAGGCGGGTTGGCGGATCGAGCCGCCGGTGTCGGTGCCGGTCGCGGCGAGCGCGAGCCCGGCGGCGACCGCCGCCGCCGAGCCGCCCGACGAGCCGCCGGGCACCAGTTCCTTGTTGCCCGCCCGGCCGAGGGGGGGACCCCAGGGGTTTTTCACCGCGCCGAAGGCCGAGGTGATATTGGACGAGCCCATGGCGAATTCGTCGAGGTTGGTCTTGCCGATCATCGCCACGCCGGCGCGCTTCAAATTACCGGTGACGGTGGATTCGTAAGTCGGAATGAATCCTTTCAAGATCCGCGACCCGGCGGTCGTTTGCACCCCTTCGGTGCAGAACAGGTCCTTGAACGCGACCGGAATGCCGTCGAGAGCTCCGAGCGAATGGCCGCCGAGCCGGCGCTTGTCCGATTCGGACGCGGCCGCGAGCGCGGCGTCCGGCGTTTCGACGATGAAGGCATTCAGCGCGCGCGCTTTTACCGCCGCCGTAATGTGCGCTTGGGCGAGCTCGACCGCGGAGAAGTCGCGCCTCGCGAGCCCGGCGGCGGCCGTGGCCAGGTCGAGGTCGGTGAGATCGTTCATTCCACCACCTTGGGCACGGCGTAGAATCCGTCCGCCGGCTCGGGCGCGTTTTTCAG
>MIAC01000236.1:4991-5252 GCA_001830475.1 Rhodospirillales bacterium RIFCSPLOWO2_12_FULL_67_15 | reverse complement strand
CTCCTCGATCAGGAAGACTCGCGGCATCGGCAGTTCCGCGCGATGGGCGAGCTGCTCGACGATGCCGAAGAAACCGGGCGCGTCGGCGCGGCCGATCTCGCGCGCTCCGGTCATGGCGAGCACCACCTTGTCCGCGTTCCAGTAGGCGAACAAGTTGCCCGCGGCGGCGAAGACCAAGGCCATGGCGAGGCCCGCCTCGCCGCCGAGGAGATAGCCGATGACGAGAAAGAGGCCGGTCAGGCCGGCAAGGAGGAGTGCGGT
>MIAC01000236.1:1899-4967 GCA_001830475.1 Rhodospirillales bacterium RIFCSPLOWO2_12_FULL_67_15 | reverse complement strand
ACCCCGGGTTCAGGACCGCCGAAAAAGTAAGCGGTTTCCGGTTTCCCGCAAGCCGTTCCTCGGTTAAGAATCGGGGCATGGACCCGCGCGCGCCGGCCCCGGCTTCGTTCGATGCTACTGATGGTAGCAATAAATCCGAGCCTTCGCCCCCTCTTCCGGCGAAGACCGACCCATCCTCTCCCCCGCCGGCGCCTGGACCCGAAGCCGCGTCCGAGATCGGCGGTCCCCGTGGCAAAGATCCAACCCGTTACGGAGATTGGGAAAAGAACGGCCGTTGTATTGATTTCTGAGCCCGGCTATTGACCCGGGGCCGGGTCGGCTTGAACGGGTGCCGGTTTTTGTTCTTTTTTTGTTCTCTTGCAACCGAAAGTGTTGTATTCTTCCGATTCGCGTCCCACCTCGAAGGACGGGGCGGGAGGAGCGACATCGGCCATGATGACACGAGCGGCGATAGTTCTCGTCGGCGCGCTCGGCGCGGCGGCGGCGCTTGGCCTCGGCGACCTTGTCAATTCTCCTTTTCCCTCCGAGGAGCCGGTGGCGGGGCCGGTCGCGGCGGCGGTCCTCGAGGTGATCGACGGCGACACGATCGTGGTCCGCGCCCGCATCTGGCTCGGCCAAGACGTGGAAACCCGGGTGCGGCTTTCCGGGGCGGACGCGCCCGAGGCCAAGGGACGCTGCGAGGACGAGCGCCGGCTCGCGCGGGCCGCGCGCGATTTTGTCCGCGCTCGGGTGGCTTCCAGGCGCGTCTCTCTCCTTGATATCCGCTACGACAAATACGGCCGGCGCGTGCTCGCCCGCGTGATCACGCCCGAAGGCGAGGACCTGGCCGAATCGCTGATCCGCCACGGGCTCGCACGCCCCTACGGCGGCGGCACCCGGACCGGTTGGTGCTCCGATCAGGGATCATGATGGGACATTTTTTCGGGCTTTGAATCCGGGCCGGTACGCCCCCGCCGGCATCGCGGTGGATAAGTTTCGGGCTCCGCCGATTCGAGCCTCTTGAGTCCCGGACCGGAATTCTGCAATTCTCGCTTCGGGCGATGGGCTGGTACCCCTGATTGCAAAATGGAACATGTCGTCCGTTCTTGAGGGATTGATCCGCGATGCCTTTGTTCGATTCCCTGTTGCGCTGGCTGATTCCCGATTCCAAGAACGAGAAATCGGGTCCCGGCGGGAAGGATAAAATCGAGCGGCGCGCGAGCGCGCGCGCATCCTTCGTTCCGAGTTCCGTGGTCCCGGACGCGATCGCGGTGATGATCGCGGATTTCGATGGCCCCGACGGCGAGGGCTTGGCCGAGCGCCTCGCCGGTTCGATCGGCGCGCTTCCGGGTCTCGTCCTACTCCGGCGCAAGGAACCATTGCGTCTCTCCGGCCCGGGCGGCGTGACGGAGAAGCTCGCCGCCGCCGCCGAGCGGGGCCGCGCGTGGCTCCAGGACGCGCCCGCCGATCTCCTCGTCTGGGGCGAGATTTCCCCCGACATCCATTCCGCCACGCTCAGGCTTTTGCCGGCGATTGCGGAACCGGATGGCGTGGTCGGCGCCTTCGGTCTCGGCGACGCGTTCGAAGTTCCCGCCGCCCTCGGCGGCGCAGGCCGCCTAAATGAAAAACCGGGCGCGGGCATCGCTGCCGGGTCTTCTATTTTTGGCGCCGTCATGCCGATAGGCATGCGTTCGCATGACGCGCCCGGCGGCGATGTCGATCGCGTGGCCGCGGCGACGGTTCTCGCCGCAGCCGTGCGCGGCAAGGCCGGAGCCAAGGGTTTGGCAATCGAAGGTTTGCGCCGGCTGCTTGCCGATATGCCCGATCCGGCCGCGCTGGCGTCGGCGGGACAACCGCCCGCGATCATGGCGAGTTTGATGCTCGGGCTCGGCCACGCCCACGCCGCCGATGTCCGTTGCGGCGGCGATCCGGCCGGACTCAAACGGACGCTCGCCTGCTATCGCGCCGCAGCTGAGCGCCTGACCGCGCTGACCAGCCCGCTGCTCTGGGCGCAGGCGCAGAACCATCTCGCGGCGGTGTTGATCGCGCTGGCCGAGTCCGAACACAGCCCCGCGCGGTTGCGCGACGCCGTCGCCGTCCACCGGACCATGGCCGAGACGCTGACTCGAATCGAGCATCCGAACGACTGGGCGCTGGCCCACGCCCGCCTCGGTTCGATCCTTTATCGGTTGGGCCAGATGGAAGGGCAGCCCAAGCACTTCCGCGACGCCGCGATCGCCTACCAGCAGGCGCTCACCGTCTTTACCCAGGCCGCCCACCCGTTGCGTTGGTCGGATCTCATGCACCACTACGGCGTTCTGCTCACCGCGCTCGGGGAGCACATGACCGGCACCGCCGCGCTCGAGCAGGCGGTGATGGTCTTCCGCAAGGCGCTCAACGTCCGCCGGAGGGATATCCTGCCGCTGTTCTGGGCGCAGACGGCGAGCGGTCTCGGCGCGGCCGCCTTTGCCTTGGCCAAGCGCAACGGCGATGCCGCCCTGCTGCGCGAGGCGGTCGGCTGTTTCGAGGGCGCGCTCGAAATCTACGGCCAGCTCGGCCAAGGCCAGGCGATCGCGGTCCTGCAACGGAACCTTCAGCGGGCGCAGCGCCTGCTGGAAACCCGCGGCGCGACGCTCGCCGACGACGTCGCGCCCAAGGGCGCGGACGCGGCCCCGGCGAGGGCGGCGGGCGGCGTCCAACCGGAGCTTTCCGGCGCGAAAGCAGCCGCGTCGGCGGCCCGTTCGACCGTAAAATCCGGCAAATAAAGCGCGGGCGGGCCGGGCGTATTTGTAGAACGTCGCCTTTCCTTGCACGGCGTAACCCTTGTGAAAATCGTCGGTCTGCAGCAGACGGTTTAGAACGAATCCGGGCGGGAGGAGAAGCGCTTTTAACCGGCCGCGCGGCGGCTTAGCGTCGAGAAAACCGGTGGGTTCGCGGCCGATGAATTCTATGCGACAGGCGCCGCCCATGCCGAAATTATAGCTGCCGTGACGCGGATTGAAGATGCCGTCCCAGCTCTTGACGACGGCGAATTCGTACAGGCCCCCGTGGAAAATGCGGGCGCTGTTCACGGCTTCGGCACGGCATTC
>MIAC01000236.1:0-1862 GCA_001830475.1 Rhodospirillales bacterium RIFCSPLOWO2_12_FULL_67_15 | reverse complement strand
ATGGCGGTTCTTCGTCGAAAAAACAGTCATTCCCGGTGCATCCCGTTCGACCAGTCGTCCCTATGGCTTCTCGAGTCCACCGTTGAGCGGCTCCGCGATTATCTCGCTTCGTGCGGATAACCCGACCCGATCGGTTCGTCCAGGCGGCCATATATCGGTCGGGAAAGAGCGGTCGGTAAAAATCCGGGCCGAACGTTCGCCCCCCGCCGACGTTGACGAATCGACGGCCGATTGAATAAACCCGTTCGTGGCTGGTAACGTGACGAGCTTCGTCTTGGGACATGCCCGGGAACTGGCCCGCGGACAAACCAAAGCGGCCATACGGCACGGAGGTTCGGAACATGCGCGGGGCCCTGCTGGCGCTCAAGATTCTTATTGCCGGCGGACTTGTCGGCTGGCTGGTGTCGAGCGGCCGGCTGGATCTTTCCGTCCTGGCGGGCGCCCAGCTGACAAGTTATCAGGCGATCGGTCTTGCGGCGGTTTTGGTCAATCTCGTCCTGAGCGCCCTGCGGTGGCATTGGCTCCTGCGCGCCCTCGGCGGACGGGCATCGTTGGGTCAAGTCACTCGTTGGACATGGATCGGCGAATTTTTTTCCATGATCTCTCCCGGAATCGGGGGCGGCGAACTGGCCCGCGGCTACTATGCTTTCCGAAATTCGCCGGAAGGACGACTGGCCGCCCTGTCCACGGTTCTCGTCGACCGGGTGATCGGCCTTTGGGCGATGTTGTTGCTGGCGCTTTGTTCTCTGGCCGCTCTTTTTCTCGGGAATGGGATCCAGTCCCCGGTCATCGCTCTGGTCGGCGCGGCGACGGTGGGCGGATTTACGGCCATTACGGCCGGAACGGCCATGCTGCTTTACGTGCCGGCGAGGAACATCGGCCTGTCCCTGCTGCCGGACAAGATCGCCGCGCCGGTCAGAACCCTGTGCGACTCCTATCAATCGCAAAAAACCGTTCTGATCCGATGCGCGGCGCTCTCGATCGTCAGCAACGCAACTCTAATGCTATCTTTTTTCATAGCGGGAATTATCCTGGATCTGCCGCTGACGTGGCAGGGGGTGCTGTTGATCGTCCCGGTCATCTTCATCGCCAACTTCCTGCCCATTTCGCCGGGCGGAATTGGCGTCGGTGAAGTGGTCTCCGCTCTCTTGTTCGCTCAATTCGACGTCGCCGGCGGCGCCGCGGTGATGGTTCAGGTCCGGTTGTGGCTTATCGCGGTTCAGCTGGCCGGCGGCGGGGTCTACCTGTTGCACCGCGACCGGGGACAAGCCCCGGCCTGAAGGACGCGGGATCGGAACGGATCGGACCGGAAAATGGAAACGCAAGAATACGTCTTCATCGACCAGGCCGAGGACCGCATGTGGTGGTTTCGCGCCATGCACGACAATTTTCTCCTGGCTTTGCGGCGGTTCTTGAACGGGGAGACGGGCGTTCTGCTCGATGCCGGCTGTGGAACCGGCGGGCTCATGAAATCGATCGGTTCGGCGTTTCCGAAGCTCTCGATCGTGGGCGTGGACATCGCGGCCCGGGCGGCGGCGCGCGCCCGGGAAAAGAGCGGCGCTTTCGTCGCCGTCGGCTCGGTCGACAACCTCCCGTTTGCCGATCATGCGTTTCTGGCGATGACGTCCTCGAATATCTTCTACCACAAAGCGGTCGATCCCGCCGCCGCCGCCCGCGAGGCGTTTCGTTGCCTTAAACCCGGCGGAATCTTCGTGGTCGACGTGCCGGCCTACGAATGGCTGGCGAGCGCCCACGACGAACGGGTTCACGGCGCCCGCCGCTACAGCCGCCGCAGTCTTTTACCGGTCCTGAGCGGAGCGCCGCTACAGCCGCCGCAGTCTTTTACCGGTCCTGAGCGGAGC
>MIAC01000235.1:1235-6367 GCA_001830475.1 Rhodospirillales bacterium RIFCSPLOWO2_12_FULL_67_15 | reverse complement strand
GAATCCAGCTTTTTCAAAAGCATGGCCCCCCGCTTTCGCGGGGGTGACATTTTCAAAACCGCATCGGCTTGCAGCGCATGACCTGGGGCAGCGCGCGGATCCGCGCCACCATGCCCTCGTCGATGGGATGATCGACTTCGATCAGGGTGATCGCGTCCCCGCCCGGCTTTTCGCGTCCCAGGCTGAAGGTCGCGATGTTGATATTGGCGTTGCCAAGCAGCGTGCCGAGCGCGCCGATGAAGCCCGGCTTGTCGCGGTTGGTGACGTAGATCATGTGCGGCCCGAGCCGGGCGTCGATCGGAATGCCCTTGATGTCGACGATGCGAGGTTCGTCGTTGAACAGCGTGCCGGCGATGGCGCGCGTCTGCGTCTCGCTGACGATGGTCAGCCGGATCAGGGTCTGGTAGGCGCCGGCCCGCTCGTGGCGCACCTCGCGCACGTCGAGGCCGCGTTCGCGCGCGATCGCCGGCGCGCTGACCATGTTGACCGTTTCCAACTGCGGCGACAAAAGCCCCTTCAGCACCACCGCCGTCAGCGGCTTGGTGTTGAGGCCGGCGACGAGACCCTCGTACTCGACGGTCACGGCCTTGATCGCCGTCTCGGTCGCCTGGCCGGCGAAGCTCCCCATTTGTTCGGCGAGCTTCATGTAGGGCCGGAGCTTGGGCGCCTCCTCGGCGGTCATGGCGGGCATGTTGACCGCGTTCGCGACCGCCCCGGTCAAAAGGAAATCCGCCATCTGCTCGGCGACCTGGAGCGCCACTTTCTCCTGCGCCTCGGCGGTCGCGGCGCCGAGGTGCGGCGTCACCACCACGCCCGGCACGCCGAAGAGCGGATTGGCGCGCGCCGGTTCCTCGGCGAATACGTCGAGCGCCGCGCCCGCGACCTGGCCGCTCTCGATCGCCGCCTTCAGGTCCGCCTCGACGATCAGGCCGCCGCGGGCGCAGTTGACGATGCGCACGCCCTTCTTGGTCTTGGCGAGCGACTTGGCGTTGAGGATGTTGCGGGTCGCGTCGGTAAGGGGCGTGTGCAGGCTGATGAAATCGGCGTGCGCGAGCAGATCGTCGAACTCGACCTTCTCGACCCCGAGATCGGCGGCGCGGTCCGGCGAGAGGAAGGGATCGTAGGCGATCACCTTCATCTTCAGCCCCTGCGCCCGGTCGGCGACCACCGAGCCGATGTTGCCGCAGCCGACGATGCCGAGCGTCTTGCCCATCAGCTCGACGCCCATGAAGGCGTTCTTTTCCCATTTGCCGGCGCGGGTCGAGGCGTTGGCCTCGGGGATCTGGCGGGCGAGCGCCATCATCAGGGCGAGCGCGTGCTCGGCGGTGGTGATGGAGTTGCCGTAAGGCGTGTTCATCACCACGATGCCGCGCGTCGTCGCGGCGGCGACGTCGATGTTGTCGACGCCGATCCCGGCCCGGCCGATGACCTTGAGGCGCGCGGCGTTCGCCAGCGTCGCCGCCTTGACCTTGGTCGCCGAGCGCACCGCGAGCCCGTCGTAGTCCTTGAGGATCGCCACCAATTCGTCGGGCGCAAGGCCGGTTTTCACGTCCACTTGAACGCCGCGGGCGCGGAAGGTTTCGGCCGCGAGCGGGCTCATCGCGTCGGCGATCAAGACCCTGGGTTTGGTCATGGCCTGGCTTCCGTGCCAAGCTCCGACTTCGCCACGGCGAAAGCCCATTCGATCCACGGGAACAGGGCTTCGAGGTCGGCGGTCTCGACCGTCGCCCCGGCCCAGAGCCGCAAGCCCGCCGGGGCGTCGCGATGGTGCGCGATGTCGTACCCGGCGCCCTCCTGCTCAAGAAGCGAGGAAACTTTTCGCGCGAAGGCGACGCGCGCCTCGGGCGCGAGGCCGGCGACGAGGGGATCGGTAAAGACGAGACAGACGGAGGTGCGCGAGCGGGTCTTCGGCGCGCGCGCGAGATTCTCGATCCACGGCGTGCGCGCGACCCAGCCCTCGATCGCGGCCGCGTTGCGCATCGAGCGCGCGATCAAGCCCTCGAGCCCGCCGGCCCGTTCCGCCCACTTGAGGCCGTCGAGCGCGTCCTCGACGCAGAGCATGGACGGCGTGTTGATGGTTTCGCCCTCGAACACGCCCTCGATCAGCTTGCCCCCTTTGGTCAGGCGGAAGATCTTGGGCAGCGGCCAGGGCGGCGTGTGGCTTTCGAGCCGGGCGACGGCGCGCGGGCTCAGGATCAATATTCCGTGCTGCGCCTCGCCGCCCAGCACCTTCTGCCAGGAGTAGGTGGCGACGTCGAGCTTGTCCCACGGCAGCTCGTAGGCGAACGCCGCCGAGGTCGCGTCGCAGATGGTGAGCCCCTGGCGCGCGGGCGAATCCCCGCGCGCATCAGATGATGCGCCCCTATCGGGGCGCGCGGCCGCGATCCAGTCGCCGTCGGGGACGCGCACGCCCGAGGTGGTGCCGTTCCAGGTGAAGACCACGTCGCGGGCGAAATCGACCCGGGCAAGATCGGGAAGCTCGCCGTAGGGCGCCTCGAGCACGCGCACGTCTACGATCTTAAGTTGCTTGACGACGTCGGTGACCCAGCCGAAACCGAAGCTTTCCCAAGCGAGCACGTCGACGCCGCGCGCGCCCAACAGCGACCACAACGCCATTTCGACCGCGCCGGTGTCGGAGGCCGGGACGATGGCGATGCGGTGCGCCGCCGGCACGCCGAGAAGGGCGCGGGTGCGCTGGAGCACGTCTTTGATGCGGGCCTTGCCCGGCTTGGAGCGGTGCGAGCGGCCGGTGAGCGCGCCCGCGAGCGCCGCGGGCGACCAGCCGGGGCGCTTGGCGCAGGGACCGGATGCGAAGTTGGGGTTGGCCGGGCGGAGTCCCGGCTTGGGAGGTGTTTTCGCCGGACGCGCGCCCGGCTGCGGAGTGATTTTCGTCATAGTCCCTTCCTCTCAGAAGGGCGCGACCCGTTGGGAGGTCGTGGCCCGCGGCGCTTATAGGCGTTCGGCGGGCGGGGGTCAATGCAATTAGAGCCAGCGAATACTTATCTCCGCCTCGATTTGCTTGAATTCCTTGTCTCCGGTGACAAGGTCGGATTTGCGGACCTTGGCGAGCGCCGCCGCGAAGCAGTCGGCGTAGGACATCTTGTTGCGCGCTTTGAACGATCCCGCGATTCGAGCGAGCGGCCAGTCCGCATCGATCAATTCGATGCCGAGGCGTATCAGATCGTCCACCGCCCTATCGGCCTCCGTCTCCGACGCTTCCCGAGCGATGATGTACCAGACCTCTCCCGCATTCACGCTGGTCATGTACATGGGGATGCGGTCTTCATGGGCGCCGGCGATCAGGTCCGCGACTTCTTGACCGGAAGCTTCGTCCCCTAGATACGCCAATACCGCCCACGAATCGAACACCAGGGCCTTGGGTTTGCGCGGCATCAGCGCTCCCTTTCACGTTTTTTCTCCGTCGCCAGCGCTGTCAGCAGTCCCTTACCTTTGTATTTCCCGCGCAGTTTCTGGATGTAATCGCGCGTAACGGGCGTAAGAATGATCCGATGCGCCCGCTCATCCATGTCAACTTGTACGCGTGTTCCTTCCCTGATTCCAAACTTCCTCCGGATTTTTGAGGGAATGACGATCTGTCCCTTGACAGTCATGTAGCTATCCATCGGATAGTCCTCCATGTGGGAAAAGTATGATAACATAGTAAGGTAAGCCAAATATATAACGGCTTACATCACAAGGCAAGGGGATACCGAGGCCCCAGGACAGGGGCGAGGACAACAAAGGTCGCCGCATGAGGCGGTGCCAGCTGACGTGAGCCCCGGCCCCCAAAACCAATAGGATACTGCCGCGCGGTTCGCCCGCCGTCCTGTTTCCGGGTATTCTTGAGGCGCGCGACGAAGAACGGGGCGGGGCTGATGGCTGCGGACGCGAACACGGGCGAGCAGAGCCAACGCCGGGCGGTCGAGACGGCCGAACGCCTGCTCGCGGCTACCCGCGCGCTCATCGCCGAGGTCAATCCCGCCCGCGCCGCCGATTTGCAGGTCGCTCTCGACAGCCGCCTCGACAAGGACCTCGGCCTCGACAGCCTGGGAAGGGTCGAGTTGATGGCCCGGGTCGAGCAGGCCTTCGACGTCACGCTCGCCGAGGAAGCGATGGCGGCGGCGGAAACGCCGCGCGACATCCTGCGCGCGGTGCTGGCGGCGGAAGCGCGCGGCAAGGGCTGGACGCCGCCCGAAGTGAGCGCGATCGCTTTGGCCGAAACCGGGGAACTCCCCACTTCCGCCCGCACCCTGATCGAGGCGCTGCGCTGGCACGCGCGCGCGCATCCCGACCGGCCCCACATCCGCCTCTACGCCGACGAAGGCGACGGCGAGGTCATCACCTATCGCGATCTTGCAACGGAATCCGAGCGGATCGCCGCCGCCTTGCGCGCGCGCGACGTGAAGCCCGACGAATCGGTCGCGCTCATGCTGCCGACCGGGCGGGACTATTTCATCTCGTTCTTCGGCGTCCTCCTGGCGGGCGCGGTGCCGGCGCCGCTTTATCCGCCGGCGCGGCTGACGCAAGCCGAAGAACATCTCCGCCGCTACGCGGGCGTGGTCGCCAACTGCCAGGCCGGCGTTCTGATCACCGTTGCCGAAGTGAAACCCTTCGCCCAGCTGCTCGGCGCCCGGGTGCCGACTTTGCGCGAGGTGACCACGGTCGCGGAGTTGACCGAGCGGGGCGAAGTCTTCGCTCCCGTTGCCCGCGGCGGCGATGAAACCGCGTTCCTCCAATACACCTCGGGTTCGACCGGCAATCCCAAGGGGGTGGTGCTGACGCACGCCAATCTCCTCGCCAACATCCGCGCCATGGGCGAGACGGTGCGGGCGACGTCGGCCGACGTGTTCGTGAGCTGGCTGCCGCTCTACCACGACATGGGCCTGATCGGGGCGTTGTTCGGCAGCCTCTATTACGCGATCCCGCTGGTGGTCATGCCGCCGATGGCGTTCATCGCCCGGCCCGAGCGGTGGCTGCGCGCCATCCACCGCTTCCGGGGAACTATTTCGGCCGCGCCCAACTTCGCCTACGAGATGTGCCTGAAAAGGATCGACGAGCGCGAGATCGCCGCCCTCGATTTGTCCTGCTGGCGCGCGGCCTTCAACGGCGCCGAAGCGGTCAACCCCGATACC
>MIAC01000235.1:614-1118 GCA_001830475.1 Rhodospirillales bacterium RIFCSPLOWO2_12_FULL_67_15 | reverse complement strand
GCGCGCGGTTCCCGCCGATGCGAACGACGCGCACGCGCTCCGCTTCGTCGCCTGCGGCCAGCCGATCGTCGGCCACCAGATCCGCGTCGTCGACGCGAACGACCGCGAGCTGCCCGAGCGCCGCGAAGGCCGCATCCAGTTCCGGGGGCCGTCGGCGACCAGCGGCTATTTCCGCCGGCCCGAGGAAACCCGGAAGCTTTTTTGCGGCGATTGGCTGGAGACCGGCGACCGCGGCTATCTCGCGGGGGGCGACATCTATATCACCGGCCGGATCAAGGACATGATCATCCGCGCCGGGCGCAACATCTACCCGACCGAGATCGAGGACGCGGTCGGTGCCGTCGCCGGCGTGCGCCCGGGGCAGGTCGTCGCGTTCGGAATGCCCGATCCCGCGAGCGGCACCGAACGCCTCGTGGTGCTGGCCGAAACCCGGAGCAAAGAATCCGCCTGGGGCGAGATGCGCGCGGCCATCGACGCCCTCGTCACCGACCTCACCGGCGGGCC
>MIAC01000235.1:423-559 GCA_001830475.1 Rhodospirillales bacterium RIFCSPLOWO2_12_FULL_67_15 | reverse complement strand
GCGCGGTCGGCAAGGGGCGCCCCGCGCGCTGGCGGCTGATGGCGCGCATGGCCTTCGCCTCGCTCGTTCCCCGCGCCCGGCGCCTCGCGGCGGCGCTCGCCCAGGCGACTTACGCCGGCTATGCCTGGACGCTCGC
>MIAC01000235.1:0-378 GCA_001830475.1 Rhodospirillales bacterium RIFCSPLOWO2_12_FULL_67_15 | reverse complement strand
CGCCGAACCCGCGCGTTGGACGGTGATGCGCGCGAGCTTTCGGATTCTCGCCCGGCTGACGGGGATTCCGATCACGGCCCGGGGCCTGGAGAATCTTCCGCCCGCAGGGCAACCGTGCGTGTTCGTCTCCAACCACGCGAGCTATCTCGACGGCTTCGTCCTCGTCGCCGCTCTACCGCGCCCGTTCAGTTTCATCGCCAAGGCCGAGCTTGCGACGCAATTCCTGCCCCGGCTTTTGCTCGGGCGGATCGGAACCGAGTACGTCCGAAGGCTGGACACGGAAGACGCCGTCGCCGATGCCAAGCGCCTGGTCGCCCGCGCCAAGGCCGGCCGGAACCTGATGTATTTTCCGGAAGGGACGCTGATGCGGGCGCCGGG
>MIAC01000234.1:2628-6991 GCA_001830475.1 Rhodospirillales bacterium RIFCSPLOWO2_12_FULL_67_15 | reverse complement strand
CGTCGTCGGAAAGAATACGGCGGATGGAGGAGAGGATGTCCTCCATCGAGGGTTCTTGACCGGCTTGTCCGCCCTGATCGCCCAAAGGATCACCCTCCCGGCGCGCCCTGAGCGCACCTCTCCCCTATCGGCTCTCTTTTACCCCATGCCGTCATTCGGCGCCACCCTTGACGGAGGTGCCGAACCATTTTCCCCGCGATTCGTCGTAGTAGACGGCCGGATCGTAAAGCTCGACCTTGAGCGCGAGATCCAGGGCGGTGAGAAGTCCGACCGCCGATTTAAGCTCGAATGCGGCCACCAATTCGTCGCGTTGGGCGCGGACGTGGTTGACCTTGGCGTCGAGCAGTTCTTGTTCGGCGTTGAGCACGTCGAGCACGGTGCGCGAGCCCACGGCCGCTTCCCGCTCGACCCCTTCGAGGGCGACGGTGGCCGCCTTGATCTGCGAATCGAACGAATCGACCCGGGCCCGGGCCGACAGCAGAATGTCCCAGGCGCGGGTCGCGGTCTGGACCGCGTCGCGGCGCTCCTTGTCGATCAGGTTCTGGCGCTCGGCCGCCGTCTGCTTGGCGCCGCGCACCTTGGCATAGGTCGCGCCCGCCTCATAGAGCGGCATGGAAAATTTGAGTTTCGCCTCGAGATTCGAGATCCGCGAGCTTTCGTTCGAGGATTCCCAGTCCTTCCCGGCCGAAGCGACGATCCGGAACGTGGGCAGCAATTCGCCCTCCGCGCCGTCGACCCGGTCCTTGGCCGCGCGTTGATCGAATTCCGCGGCGACGACGGCCGGATTCCGCACCGCGGCGTCGCGGATCGCCTTGTCCTTGTCGTCGGGAAGGCGGTCGGGCGAAGCCGGCAGAACCGGCTTGGCCGACGGCGCCGCGCCGACCACCTTGACGTAGGAAGCGCGCGAGATTTCGAGGTCGCCTTCGGCTTTGATGCGGTCGGCGGTGGCGCGCGCCAGGCGGGCCTCGGCCTGAAAGACGTCGGTGCGGGTGATTTCGCCGACCTGGAAGCGGTCGCGGGTCGCTTCCAACTGGCGGCGCAGGACCTGCTCGTTGCCGACGTTGAGGTCGAGGACCGCGAAATCTCGATAGAGATCGAGGTACGCGGTCGCCGCGTCGAGCAGCACCCTTTGCTCGACGGTCACGAGCCGCGCCCGTTCGGCCTTGACGTTGTTTTCGGCCTCGGAGGTCGCTGCCTGGGTCCGGCCGCCGCGGAACAAGGGCTGGGAAAGCTCGAGCTTGGTGCTTTTCGGCTCGCGGTCCTGGCGGGCGGGACTGACGGTGGAAGGAATATTGGTTTCGTAGCGCGCGGCGCCGGCATCCGCGGTCATGTCCACGGTCGGGCGCCAGCCGGCGAGCGCCTGCGGCACCTGTTCGTCGGTGGCCCGAACGCGGGCGCGTTGGGCGAGCAATTGCGGATTGTTGCGGTAGGCTTCGGCCATCGCGTCTTCGATGCTTTGCGCGAAGGCGCCCGCCGGAAAGGCGCACGCCAGCGCGCAACCGATCGCGGTCAAGAAACTCGGCGACTTCGCCATTTTGGGGCCCCGCCTTTTCTGAGGACTCGACGCGATGGGCTTAAACTAAAGACACACCGAATTCCCCGATAACCGCAACTCCTTGTGGTTCCGAGGGAAATAGTCAACTTCACTTTGGTTAACAAAAGGACCAGAATCCGCCCCGAGCGGTCAATGGCCTGAAAAAGCTCAGTTTTTTCAGTTTGTTAAACGATTCGCCGCCGCTCGCCCCGGCGAATCCGCCCGGAAACCGGACGAATCGGGCGCGCGCGGGCGAACCTTCCTTCGCCCGCCGAAGCGGGCTTCGCGAAGGCGGGTCCCCGCGCGCTTTAAATGTTGCGCCCCTACCTGCCTGCGCGAAGCCGAAGCGGCTTCGCTTCGGCGAAGGCAGGTCGGGGCGCGCGACCAGTTAAAAAACAAACGCGGGTTTGCGGACGAAGCCGGGGAGCAAGGGCGTGCCGCCGTCGAAAACCTCGCGCCGGGCGAAGGCTTCGCCCACCCGCGTCACAAGCACGGCTTTGCCGGCGCGGTGCAAAGCCGGCCCGCCGCCCGCAACGATAGCCGCGAGCCGGCCGCCGTCGGCGAGCTGGGAAACGATCGCTTGCGGTATTTCTTCGACCGCGCCGTCGAAAACGATCGCGTCGTACGGCGCCTGGCGCGGATAGCCAAGGCCGAGCGGCCCTTCGACCACGGCGACCGTGTCCGCGCCGATCTGGCCGAGCCGCCGGCCGGCTTCGCCTGCGAGCGCGGAATCGCTCTCCAGCGCGACCACTGCGGACGCAAGCCTGGCGAGCAACGCCGCCAGGTAGCCATTCGCCGCGCCGACCAGAAGAACCGCATCCGTCGGCTGGATCGTGGCGGCCTCGATCAGGCGCGCGGCGAGCATCGGTTCCATGAGATAGCGGCCCGGAGCGATTTCCACCGCCTCGTCGGCGTAGGCGAGCGCGCGGCGGGCCTTGGGCACGAACGCTTCGCGCGGGATCGCTCCCATGGCGTCGAGGATGCGCTCGTCCGTGACCCGATTGGGCCGGATCTGACTTTCCACCATGTTGCGGCGCTGCCCTGCGAAATCCATCGACGCGGCCCCGTTCGAACGAGCCCCTAGGCTACCGGGAGAAGCCTGGAAACTCAACGGAAACGGGGCCTAGGGACGATGCGGCCGCGCCTTGACGGGGTTCGAGGGCGTGTCTATGGTCCCCACCCTCGCGCGGGACGGCAAGTTTGGCGCGGTGGCAGAGTGGTGATGCAGAGGACTGCAAATCCTTGTATGCCGGTTCGATTCCGGCCCGCGCCTCCAATTTTATTGTAAGATTCCACCGAGATATTCCGGCGTAGCTCAGTTGGTAGAGCAAGCGGCTGTTAACCGCTGGGTCGTAGGTTCGAGTCCTACCGCCGGAGCCAATTCGATCGGCGCGGAAGCCCGCCCCCGGGCTCTTCGACCCCGGGGCGGGTTTTTCGTCGGTGGCTTTCTTGAACTTTCACCCCAATCGTTGTATGTACCGCGTGAGTACATTACTTCGGTTCGGGAGTCTTCATGCCGCTCGCCCATCCTCGAAAGTCCAACGCTAGGCGCAAGGAGTCGCGCCTGAATCTCCGGGCCTCGGCGCAACAGGATGCCTTGATCCGCAAGGCGGCGGCGTCGCTCGGCAAGAACGTCACCGAGTTCGTTCTCGACAGCGCTTGCGCCAACGCCGAGCACGTGCTCGCCGACCGCCGCCATTTCGTCCTCGACGAGGCGCGGTGGAAGGCGTTCCTCAAGGCTCTCGACCGGCCGGCGGTCGAAAGGCCGAGATTGAAAAAACTGCTGACCACGCCTAGCGTCATCGAGCGGTCGTGAGTGGCCGTTATTCGCTGGTCGAAAAACTTTCTGCGGACCATGAGGTCGCGGGATTCGACTGCGGCATTTCCCCTCTTGATACGTGGCTGGTCCGTTTCGCGCTGGTCAACCAATTGGCTGGAACGGCGCAAACCTATGTGATCCTTCGCGCGAAACGCGTCGTCGGCTACTACGCCCTTGCCGCCGGAAGCGTGACGCACGATGAAAGTCCCAATCGCATCTCTAAAGGGCTGGCGCGGCACCCGATCCCCGTCGTCACGATTGCCCGGCTCGCGGTCGATCGGAAAGAACAGGGCAAGGGACTGGGCTCGGCGCTCCTCAAGGATGCTCTCGTCCGGATCGCGGACGCCGCCGAGATCGTCGGCGTGCGAGCAGTTCTGATCCATGCCAAGGATGGGAAGGCGCGCTCTTTTTACGAGCGCTTCGATTTCATCCCTTCCCCCGCCGATCCGCTGCAGATGTTCCTGCTGATGAAGGACTTGAAGCGCGCCCTCGGCCGCGGGTGATTCGGCGCGCTGCGGCTTTCTTAACCGCTGGGTCGTGGGTTCGAGTCCTACCGCCGGAGCCAATGACAAGAAAAAGCCCGCCTCCTTCGCCAGAGACGGGCTTTTTCACGAAGTTATTTCGCCGCCGGAGCGTCGTGCGCCTTGCGCCACTCCCATGGCTTCTGGAACTCGCCCCGCCACATGCCTTCGCGCAGCTTTTCCGCGGTTCCTTCGGCGCGGCGGTAGGCATCGCCGGTGTCCGGATCGGCGAAGGCGCGCCCGGTCAGCACGAACTGCTCGCCCACGTCGAAGCCGCGAATCGAACACCGGACCAGGAGCCGCCCGGCGGCATCGGTCCGGTCGCCTTGGCAGGCGAGCGGGCCGTCCTTGACCAGTTTGGCAAGCGTCTGCGCCGCCACCCGGCCGCAGGGGTAGGTCTCGCCCTTCCGCGCCGGACAGGTCTGAGCGAGGTCGGGCGCGTCGACGCCGATCAGGCGCACGCGGCGCGCGCCGATTTCCAGCGTATTG
>MIAC01000234.1:0-2603 GCA_001830475.1 Rhodospirillales bacterium RIFCSPLOWO2_12_FULL_67_15 | reverse complement strand
AAAGCTCTTCCGCCGGCGCCGGCGTCACGACCAACGCGACGAGCGCGCCGAGTAAGCCGGCACTCGCTCGCCACGCATTCATGGATCAACCGAGGTGCTTGTTGAAGAAGGTGAGGGTGCGGGCGTTCGCCGTCTTCGCCGCCGCTGCGTCCCAATGCTTGCCGCCCTCGCGCGCGAAGGCGTGGCCGAGACCGGGGTAGTCGTAGAGCGTCGCCTTGGCGTGCCGGTCGAGCGCGGCGTGGAGCTGCTTTTGCGCCTCGGGCGGGACGAATTCGTCATCTCCCGCGATGTGGAGCATGAGCGGGCAGCGGATCACTTCGTTGAGATGCTCGGTGAGATAGACGCCGTAATACCCGACCGCGGCGTTCGCCTTGGTCCGGGTCGCGGTCAGGTAGGCGAGCCGGCCGCCGAGGCAGAATCCGACCGTGCCGATCTTGCCCGAGCAGTCCGGCATCTTGCGCAAGGCTTCGATCGTCGCGGCGAGATCGGCGACGCCCTTGTCCAAGTTGAATCCCTTGAACAACTCGAAGGCGCGCGCCCATTCGGCGTCGGTCCGGTCGGTAAGCTGGATGCGCGGTTCCTGGCGCCAGAAGAGATCGGGGCAGAGCGCCAGGTAGCCGATTTCGGCGAAGCGGTCGGTGATGCCGCGCATGACCGCGTTGACGCCGAAGATTTCCTGGATCACGACCACCCCCGGCCCGCGACCCGACGCGGGCTTGGCGAGATAGCCCATGAAGCTCCCGCCGTCCTTCGCCTTCAGCGTGATTTCCTGACCGCTCATGCGCGCCCCCCTGAAATAGACCGGGTCCGAATTTTATCCGGCCCCGAATATATTCGGCTTGCCGCCATCTTACGGCCCCTCTCCGCCAGGACAAGGGCGAGGCGGGCCGGTTCGTATATAATGGCCGGCGTGCCATGACCCCGGTTCATTCCCTGCCAATTTTCGCCCCGCTGATCTTCTCCCTGCTACTGGCCACGCCCGCGGCGGCCGACGAATGCCGCATCCGCGCCCCGGCCAGGGAACCCGAGGTCACCTTCGCCCTGCAGACCGGCCCCATCACGTGGCACACCGACCAGACCCGCGAACAGATCCGCGCCTTGCGCGCGAACTCGGGCGCGAGGGTCGCCGCCGTCGGGCCCAACTGGCAGTCGATCGGTCTCACCCTCGCGACGTTCGTCCTCGCCGTGGACGTGCGCGTTGTCGCCACGCCGGTCAACCCGGCGAGAGCCGGCGCCGCCCCGCCGGAATACTGCGCCCGCCTGATCGCGGCGGACGTGAAATTCGGCGCGTCGCGCCTGGACGCCTACGTCGCCCGCGACTACCGCCGGGGAACGTGCCCCCACCGGGTCGTGCGCGATCACGAGGAGCGGCACGTCGCCATCTACCGCGCCGCCGTCGAGCGCCTTGCGCCGCGGATCGAAACAAGGCTCCAGGCGGCGGCGCGCGAGCTTCCCCTGGTCCGGGCCGCGAACGCCAAGGCGGGGGCCGAGCGGCTGAGGAAAATACTTCACGACGATCTTTCCAAGATTTTCGACGCCATGGGCCGGGAGATGGAGGCGGAAAACCGGGCGCTCGACACCCCCGAGGCCTACGCCAACGAGCGCAAGCTCTGCCCCCGGGGGGAGTGGTAGGCCGGGTTGCCCAAGCGCGCCGCGACGTTTGCCCGTATGGCGAAGCGGGCGGAGACGAGTTATCCTTTGCGGCCAGGTGAAAAGGTCCGAGGATGGGATCCGCCATGCCCGCAACTGACAGCCTCGCGAGCGGCCTTACGGACGCGGCCGGAGACGCCGCGGCGGACGCGTTGCGCGCGGCCGAGACGGAGGTCCGTCATCTCAAGGGCACGATCGCCGCGCTGCGCGAATCGCTCGAGGCCGAGCGCTACGGACGCGAGCAGGCGGTTCAAACGGCGATCGCGGTGGCCAACGACGAACTCGTCCAACTCCGGGCCTCGGTCTCCGCCGTGCGCGACCAACTCGATTCGGTGCGCGCCGGCAAGGAGGAAGCGGTCCAGGACGTGGTGCGAGCGAACGCCGACGAGATCGCCCAACTCAAGGCGACCGCGAGCGCTCTGCGCGACCAGATGGATACCGTCCGCCACGACTCCGAGCAGCGCTTGTTTCAACTCCAGCGCGAATCGAACGACGAGATCAAGCAGCTCCACGCCGCCATCCAAGAGCTGCGCGATCGGCTGGAAAGCGCCCAGCGCGCCGGCATCGCCGCCCGCGCCGCCGCGAGCGAATCCTCGCGGCGGCATAAAGATGGCGGCGTCGCGCCGGGCGTCGTCGAGGAATCCTTGAACTCATGAACGACGGAAAGCGTCCCACAGTCACCATTCGCCGCGGTCCGGGCACCGCCTCGGCTCCCGGCGCGCGCCCCGGCCGTGTTCCCGCTTCCGCTTCCGCTCCTACTCCCACTCCCACTCCCACTCCCGCTCTCGCCCCCGCTCCCGCCGGGGTCGGGGTCGACGCCGAGGAACGCCGGCGCCTCCAGCACGCCGAGATGCTGCTCGCGCTGTCGCGCAAGGTGGCGGCGATCGATTCCCTCGACGAGATCATCGAGACGGTGTTGGAAATGACGTCGTGGGAGCTGGGCGCCGAGCGCG
>MIAC01000233.1:3700-4021 GCA_001830475.1 Rhodospirillales bacterium RIFCSPLOWO2_12_FULL_67_15 | reverse complement strand
GCAGCGCGCGCATCGTCGCCGCGGCGTCGGCCGAACCGCCGCCGATGCCGGAAGCCGGCGGCAGACGCTTGACGAGGCGAATGTCGGCGCCGGCGTCCGCGCCGGTGGCCTCGGCCAGCGCGCGGGCCGCGCGCATCGCCAAATTATCCTCGCCCGCGGGTACGCTCGCCGCGAACGGCCCTTCGATCGTGAGTGAAATATCCCCGGCGGCGCGCGCCTCGACCGTATCGCCGATACCGGCGAAGGCGACCAGACTGTCGAGCCGGTGATAGCCGTCGCTCTGCCGGCCGACCACGTGGAGATAAAGGTTCACCTTGGCCG
>MIAC01000233.1:0-3541 GCA_001830475.1 Rhodospirillales bacterium RIFCSPLOWO2_12_FULL_67_15 | reverse complement strand
CGGTGCGCCGCCCGACCCGCCAGAACGCGTCGCCGAGATGGTCGTTGACGACCGGATCCTCGGGGCGCAGCTCGACCGCGCGCTCGAGTTCGCGCACCGCGTCGGCGTAGGCGCCGAGCTGGTAATGGACCCAGCCCAGGCTGTCGACGATGTAGCCGTCGTTGGGACGCAGCGCCACGGCCTTGCGGATCATGTCGGTGGCGCGCTCGAGGTGCTGGCGCTTTTCGACCCACGAATAGCCGAGATAGTTGAGGACAAAGGGCTGGTCGGGCTCGAATTCGAGCGCCTTGAGAAAATCGGCTTCGGCGCGCGGCCATTGGTCGGAACGCTCGAGCGCGATGGCGCGGGAATAGAGCAGCGCCCAATGGCGGCGTTCCAGCGCCGGGATCCGTTCGATCGCGCGGTCGTAGGCCTCGGCCGCGTCCTTGAACTTCTTGCGCCCGCGCAGGATGTCGCCGAGCTGGATCAGGGCCTCCGGCTCCTTGACCTCGCTTTTTGCCAGCGTTTCCAGCCGCGCCACCGCCTCGTCGCTGCGGTCCATGCGGTCGAGATTGGCGGCGATGCGCGTGCGCGTCGCGCGGTAGAGGGCCGAAGCCGGATTGATCGCCTCGTAGGCCGCGTTGGCGTCGGCGTAACGGCGATCGAGTTCCAATAGATCGGCGAGCAGGACCCGCGCCGTGGGGAAATCGGGGCGAAGGTGCAGCGCGAGGCGCGTCAGCAAATACGCGGTTTCGCGCACGTTCTGCTGGCGGAAGACGCCGGCCAAGCCCAGCAGCGCCTCGGCCGCGCCTTCGGCGGCCGTGCCGACCTCGGGCTTGGGCTTGGCCTTGGCGGCCGCGACGCGGCGAAGCGCTTCGTCGAACAACCGCGAATCGGGATTGCGGGCGCGGAAGGAATCGTAAACCGCCTGGGCCTTGGCGCGCTCGCCCATGCGTTCGTAAAGATTGCCGAAGAGGACGGCGAGGCGGACGGTGGGGACGCCGTCTTCGTCGGCGATCTTGCGATAGCCGGCCTCGGCCGCCGGGAAGTCGCCGGCGACGTCGGCGAGCAGCGCCCCGTGCAGGTCGAGGAAGACCTGGGTTCCCTCCTTGCCGCCGAGCCGTCCGAGCGCGGCGGCCGCCGCTGGCCGATCGCCGCGCCCGGTTTCCGCCCAGGCCGAGAGCAGGGGAGCGACGAAGCCGGCGATTCCGTCCTGGCCGAGCGCGTTCAGCCGGGCGGCGGCGGCGGCGAAACGTCCGCGCTTGATCTCGTCGGTGGCGAACAGGATTTCGGGATAGCCGTTGCGCGCCGCGTCTTCCTTGGGGATGCGCGGCGCAAGCGCGAGCGCCTCCGCGATCCGCCCTTCGGCGAGGTAGATGACGAAGGCGCGCCGGAGCAGGTCCGGGTTGTCGGGCTCCCGGGCGAGCACGACGGCATAGAAGGCGATGGCGCTCGCCATCTCGCGCACGACCTGGGCGTGGCGGCCGGCCAAATAGTTGCCGGCGGTCGAGACGCCCGGCCTCGGCGCCTCGGTCGCCGCGCGGCTTGGGCCGAGCAGAGCGAGCGCGATCGCGGCGGACGCGAACAGGGCGGCGAATAGGCGGCGGGGGAAAAAATCGGACACGATTTGGCACTCTTCGTCGTTGGCGGGGTCGGCGTTCGGGAACGCCGGGCGCCATTCTAACGTGTCCGCCGCCCCGGCCTCAAACCCGTTCCCTTGGCATTCGGGAGCGGTGCCGATTAGGATGCGCCCTTGGGAGGGGATGCGGGCTGGAGGAGGAGAAAGAAGGCAATGACGGCGTCTTTTCGCACCGACGGGGAAGGCTACCTGATCGACCCCCTCGATTGGACCGAGGACATCGCGCGCGCGCTCGCCGAGCGGGAAGGGATCCGGCTCACCGACGAGCACTGGGAGGTCATCCGCTTCATGCGCGCGTACTGGGAAGAGCACCGCATCGCCCCCGACGCCCGCTTCGTCATCCGCCATTTGAAGGAAACGCGCGGGGCGGCGCGCGACCGTCTGTTCGAGCTTTTCCCCTACGGCTACGTCCAGCAGGCGTGCAAGATCGCCGGCATGATGCGCCCCCGCGCCTGGAGCACCGGGTAGGACCTTCCGCTGAGGCCCGTCACCCCCGCGAAAGCGGAGGTCCATGGCAGCGCTGGATGGCCGCTTGCGCGGGCATGACGGGAAACGTCTCCGCTCTCACATATTCGGATAATTGGGGCCGCCGCCCCCTTCGGGCGTCTTCCAGACGATGTTCTGGGTCGGGTCCTTGATGTCGCAGGTCTTGCAGTGGACGCAGTTCGGGGCGTTGATCTGCAAACGCCTCGATCCCCCCGCCTCGACGTATTCGTAGACGCCCGCCGGGCAATAGCGGCTCTCCGGGCCGTCGTAGCGGGCGAGGTTGACGGATAAGGCGATGGCGGGGTCTTTCAGGACCAGATGGCAGGGCTGGTTTTCCTCGTGGTTGGTGCCGGAGAGGAAAACCGAGGAAAGCTTGTCGAAGGACACTTTCCCGTCGGGCTTGGGATAGGCGATCGGGCGAAAGTTTTGCGCCGGCTCGAGTTGGGCGTGGTCGGGGTGGTGGCGGAACGTCCACGGCGCGCGCCCGCGCAAGAGATAAGTGTCGAGCGCGGAATAGGCGATCCCGCCCCACAGGCCGAACCGGAACGCCGGCCGCACGTTGCGGGCTAATCGGAGCTCGTCCCAGACCCAGGAGCGGCGTAAAGCGACGGGATAAGCCGCGAGCGCGGTCGCGCGCTTGCCCTCCCGGATCGCTCCCCACGCGGCCTCGGCGGCGAGCATCCCCGATTTCATCGCCGTGTGGCTGCCCTTGATCTTGGGCACGTTGAGGAACCCGGCCGAACACCCGATCAGGGCGCCGCCGGGAAAGACGAGCTTGGGGATGGACTGGACTCCGCCTTCGTTGAGCGCGCGCGCGCCATAGGCGACGCGGCGGGCGCCTGCGAAGGTCGGGCGGATCGCGGGATGGGTCTTGAAGCGCTGGAATTCGTCGAACGGGCTGAGATAGGGATTGCGGTAGTCGAGCCCGACGACGAAGCCGACCGCGACCTGGTTGTTCTCGAGATGATAGAGAAAAGAGCCGCCGTAGGTCTGGGCGTCGAGCGGCCAGCCGACGGTGTGCACGACCAGGCCGGGCCGGTGCTTCGCGGGCTCCACCTCCCACAGCTCCTTGAGGCCGATGCCGTAGGTCTGCGGATCGGACTCTGTGCGCAGGCCGAAACGCTCGATCAGCGTCTCGCCGAGCGAGCCGCGGCAGCCTTCGGCGAAAAACGTATAACGCCCGCGCAACTCGACGCCGGGCTGGAAATTGGCGGTGGGCTTGCCGTCGCGGCCGATGCCCTTAGCGCCGGTGGCGACGCCGACGACCGCGCCGGCGTCGTCGTAAAGCACTTCGGCGGCGGCGAAGCCGGGGAAAATCTCGACGCCGAGGGATTCGGCCTCGCGTCCGAGCCAGCGGCAGAGGTTGCCGAGGCTGACGATATAGTTGCCGCGATTGTCCATTTGCGGCGGCGTCGGCAGGCGGATGGCGAAAGAACG
>MIAC01000232.1:5141-6343 GCA_001830475.1 Rhodospirillales bacterium RIFCSPLOWO2_12_FULL_67_15 | reverse complement strand
GGAGGCAAACAACCCGCCGTCGAGGCCAATCAGGGGAATCCCGCCCGCGTCCCGTTCGTCGAACACCTTTGTCGTCGCGTTCGAAATCAGCCAATCGACGGTTCCGGGCAGGCTTCCCTGCGGGAAACCGAGCCAGCTGACCTGAATCGGGGCCGGCCGGCGGGCCAGGAATGACGGACGGCCGCCGAGGGACGCCCCGCAGAGATCGACCAGCACATCGACCGCGTCGTTGGCGACGATGAAGGCCAGGGTTTCATCGTCGATGTTATAAACCTGCCGCCAATCGTCGGCAAATTTTTGCAAGCGCGTCGTCTCCGAGAACGGCCGGCTGTACTGTTGATAGCCATGAATGAAAAATCGGCCGTGGTTGTGATGGGCGAGAACGGATTCGAGAAAGCCGATATCCCGCAACATGGCCGTTTCGTCGATCAGATAGGCGATCCGAATTTTGTCGCGCCGGTTTTCATGCACGGTTCGGGGCGCGATCGCCGCCGGCGGCGGGGCGGGCCGGGGGCCGGGCGCGATCGCGGCGATGGCCGAGGCCGCTTCCTCGGCGTACCCGCGCCAGATTTCGCCAGGCAGATAGGCCAGCGTGGTCAGAAGCTGCCCCCGCGCCGCCGACGAAGCGGGATCGAGCCGCACGGCCTCGCGGCAGCAGTCAAGCGCGAGGTCCAGGCGCCCTTGTTTGCGCAACCCCTCGGCGAGATAGACGAACCCCATCGCGTCGCGGGGCGAAAGCCTGGCCGCCGTTTCAAGCGCGGCGACGGCGTCCTCGTACTGTCCCAATTCCATCATCGCCCGGCCCATGAGCTGACGGGCTTCGGCGTTTTGCGGATGCAGGTCAAGCTCGCGCCGACAGAAATCCGCCGTTTTAGCGTATTCCCGGAGCAGAAACGAAAACTCCGCTTCCATGAGATAGGCCGACTGACCCGCTTCGCCGACATTGGCCTCGAAGTCGCGCAGGGCCTCGGGCAGAGTTCGGGCGAATCTGGAGTTTTCGTCCAGCGTCAGCGCGAGTTTGCTGTAGTAGAGACTGTCGGAGAGATTGCCGGCGCGGCCGTGAAACGCCGCCAGCGCCTCGGCGATCTCGCGCGAATCGGGATCGAGCTTGTGCGCCTCCTCCATGAATCGGATCGCGGCGCCGACGTCGTTGAGCACCAATGCCGAGAGGCCGAGCACGAACAGGGGCTCGGCGGAGTCCG
>MIAC01000232.1:4570-5134 GCA_001830475.1 Rhodospirillales bacterium RIFCSPLOWO2_12_FULL_67_15 | reverse complement strand
CCTCCGCCCGTTCGAGAGCCTGGCCGACCCCCACCTCGGATTTGGCGTTCCTCAGGGCCTCGAAGGCGCGGTCCATCGCTTCTCGAAAGCCTTCCGAACCGGTGGCGGACATCAGGGAAACTCCTGGGATTTTTTCGGCGCCCGGGGGGCATGGTCAGGGGATCGCCCTGGAAATGCAATATTTCAGCGGCCAACCGCAAGACGGCATTTTTTGCCGCCCGGCCGGGGATGGAAATTCCTTGTATCGCGAGTTCGGATTTCGCGCCTGGACCGGCCGACGGCTAAATTCTCATTTTATTTCAAACGCTTAAGTTGATCCCGGTTTATGGCACATCCCTTGCGAGAGATGCCGGCAGAGGCCCGAAGTGTCCTTGCGGGCCAGGCCTGAGACCGCGCGGAAGGAAAGAGCGATGGAAGACCTCAACGTCAAGACCGGGAACCTCAATCCTGCCGCGATGGCGCCCGCGCCGGTCCCGACTTTCAAGGACGCGGACAAGGATGCAGGCTCTTCGCCGGCCGAAGCGCTGGCCTTGGCGTTCAGCCAGTTCCTGCGCAAGGCCGCGG
>MIAC01000232.1:0-4487 GCA_001830475.1 Rhodospirillales bacterium RIFCSPLOWO2_12_FULL_67_15 | reverse complement strand
GGCCCCGCCCGCGCCGACTTCGCGCCGGCGGACGAGTCCCTGTCCCCTGCCGGCACCGCTCCCGCGCCGACCGCGCCCCATGACGACCGCCGTTCGTCCGACCCGGATCGCCGCGAATCCGCCGGCGCGCTCGCGCCGGAATCGCGCGAAAGCGCCGCGCCCCCCGCCGCGCCGGCGGCGAACGAGACCCGAAGCGGACGCGCGGAGTCTTCCGCCCAAGCAGATGCGAATGACGATGTCGACGTCCGGCGCGCCCAGCCCAAAGGCCAGGCCGCGGAGTCCGTGGACGGCGAGGAGCGCGGCCGCGGCCGCAAGAAGAAATCCGCCGGCGGCGCCGCGACCAAGGAAAACACCGACGCGCCCAAGGAACAGGCCGTAGCCGTCCTGACCGGACTCGCCTCCGGCGCCAAGCCCGGCAACGCCGAGGACCGCGCCGACGATGACGCCCGGGCGCCGGCCGAACAGGCCAACGACGCGGCGGACGAAACCCGCCGCTTGGCGGGTATCGCCAACGCCCTTTCCCAGCTCGCCAAGCAACCGCGCGGGCCCGCCCGCTCGGGCCAGAATCAAGGCGCGGAGGACAATCAGGCCGCCGCATCCGGAGAGCGGACCGACGCCGCTTCCGAGGACGACAAGGCGGCGGCGAAGAAGTCAGGCTCGTCCGGCGAAGTTCGCGCCCGTCAGGCCGCCGATCTCGCCGGACGCATCGGCGCGGGAACACGGATGTCGGTCGAGGTCGCCGTGAACGACGACGCGAAAACCCTGTTGTCGCGCCCGACGGCGACATTGATCGCGGCCCATGACGACAAGACCGCCGGTTCGGCTCTCGCCCGCCTCGGAAGCGGCGATCCGGAAGGAACGGGCGAACAGGCTTTCTCCGCCGCGACCCAATCCGAAGCCGCCGAGGCCGTTGCCGGCCGGCTCGCCGCGATCGCGGGAATGGGCGGCTTGAGCGCGGCTTCCCAGGCCTCCGCCGCGGCGGACGAACCCGCGATCCAGATCGCCCTCCCGGGCGTGGCGCCGGGAGGAGGGTCCTCCGCCCGCGCTCTGGAGGCCCCGAGCCAGACCAACGCCGCCCAAAACGCGCAGCGGCCGGCGGCGAATTTCCGCGCCGAAGTGCTGGAACAGGTCTCCGTCACCATCCAGAAGGCGATCAAGGACGGAACCGACCGCATCACCATCCAACTCCGCCCGGCTGAACTCGGCCGCATCGACGTTCGCATCGAGGTCGCCGGCGACGGCCGCGCCCTGGTCCACGTCGCCGCCGACCGCTCGGATACGCTCGATCTCCTGCAGCGGGACGCCCGCGAACTCGCCCGGGCGCTCCAGGACGCGGGTCTCCGCGCCGATGCCGGCAACCTGCAGTTCAGCTTGCGCGAGCAGACCGCCGAGCACCGCGAGCGGCGTGCCCGCGGAACCGCGGCGGACGGAATCGGAGCCGTGGACGGAGTATCGCCGGAAGCCGAATCGGCGCCGGCCTGGACCCCGACCGTCCGGCCCGGACGGGTCGACATCCGCGCCTAACGCGAACCGCCAGTCAGGAACCTTTGCGCCATGACCATCCTCAGCAGCACCGGCACCGCGACAACGGGCACGACGGGCGCTTCCGTGGCGGCGCAGTCCGAAGCGAAGCTCAAGGACGACCTCAACAAGTTCTTGAACCTTCTCGTGACCCAGCTCAAGCACCAGGATCCACTCGACCCGATGGATGCGACCGAGTTCACCTCGCAGCTCGTCCAGTTCGCGAGCGTCGAGCAGCAGATCCATCAGAACGCCAACCTGGAGAAACTGATCGCTCTGCAACAGGGCTCGCAGATTTCCAGCCTGGTGAACTACATCGGCATGAATGTCGAGGCCACCGGCCAGAAGATGCCGCTCGAAAACGGTTCCGCCCGGTTCACCTACACGCTCCCGAGCAACGTCGGCAAGAGCACCCTCAACATCGTCAATAGCAAGGGGGTCTCGATCTACGCCGCGGATACCGAACTCGCCGCCGGCAAGCACGGTTTCGTCTGGGACGGGCGCGACAAGAACGGCGTCCTCCAGCCCGACGGCGACTATACGGTCGTGGTCATGCCGCAAGACCGCGAGGGCAAGATTCTTCCGGTCGAGCAGACCGTCTTCGGCCGCGTCACCGGCGCGACCGCCGAGGGCGGAAAGGTTTCCCTGTTCATGGGCCAGAACATCCTGGTGCCCATGGACCAGATCAAGTCGGTCACCGAGTAACGATCCCAAACCGTCCGCGCGCGGCGCGGACTTGGAACGAAGGCCAGGGCCGCGGATCCGCGGCCAGACAAAAGGAGAGACGATCATGAGTTTGTTCGGCGCAATGGCATCCGGCGTGTCCGGCTTGACCGCGCAAAGCAGTTCGATGGGCGCGATATCGGACAACATCACCAACATCACCACCATCGGCTACAAGGGCACCAAGGTGAATTTCCAGACCCTGGTGACCAAGCAGACCTCGTCGACGTTCTACTCCGCGGGCGGCGTGCAATCGCGGCCGCGCCAGGACACCGGCGTTCAGGGCCTGTTGCAGGCCTCGACCTCGGCGACCGACCTCGCGATCTCGGGAAAGGGCTTCTTCGTGGTCAACGAGGCCGCCAAGCCCACGATCACGAACGAATACCTGTTCACGCGGGCGGGTGCGTTCTTCCAGGATTCGGAAGGGTTCCTGCGCAACACCTCCGGTCTTTATCTCCAGGGTTGGCCGACCAACGCCGCCGGTACCGTCATTCCCGCCAACAAGACCCTGACCGTCGCCAACCAGAACATCATCTCGACCGATTACGTCGCCTCGATCAACCTGAACCGGGTCGGCGGCAGCGCCGCGGCCACCACCACCATCGCCATCGGCGCCAACCTGCCCTCCAACGACACCGCCGGCACGACCCGCAAGACCGACGTGCAGTTCTTCGACACGCTGGGCAACGCCAACACCGCGAGCTTCACCTACACCAAGACCAACCGCGACAACCAATGGAACGTGTCCGTTACTCCGCCGACCGGGGTCGCGACCGCGACCCTCGAGGATTCCAGCGCGCGGTTTTACTCCAGCGTCGGGCAGCTCGAATTCACGGCGCGTCCCGCCGACGGCTCCACCGTGGTCATCGACGGCATCACCTACGAGTTCGATAACAACGGCGTCTTCGTCGCGGAAAGCGGCACGCAACGCCGGGTCAACGTCGCCGCCAACACGACGCTGGCGCAGGACGTCGCTTCCCTGGTCGCGATAGTCAAGGGCTTTGACACCGATTTCGCCGACTATGGCGCGACTGGCACCTTCACCAACAACCGCATCGCCGTCAGCGCCGCGAGCACCTCCACCGTGCTCTTCACCGAGGACGGCACCGGCAGCATCACGGTCAACCCGGCGGCTTTGCTCAGCACGACGGGCACATTCGTGGTCAAGCAGGAATCTTCCTTCACCGTCAACAAGCAGAACAACCTCTACACCACCGCCGACCAGTTCAAATTCAGCGTCGTCCCCGACGACGCCGACACCATCGTCCTCAACGGGATCACTTATACCTTCTCCACCGCAGAAGGCGCGGTGTCCGACAACGACACCACGATCCGCCGCGACACGCTCGCGAACGCCCTGGCGGATCTCGAATCCTCGATCGAGTTCAACGATCCCGATTTCGCCACCGCCGGCACGGGCGTGCGCATCCGCGAGAGCAACGGCGACACCGGCGCCCTCCTCCAGGACACACTGGTGCTCGAAAGCCTTTCCAAGGGGGCCTACACCATCCGCTTCAACTTCGGCCCCGCGCCGGTCGTCACCTCGCCCGACGGCCTGGTCACATTCGCCGATGCCACCGACCACACCATCGACACCTCCTACGCCCTGGTTTTCAACAGCTCGGGCCTGTTGTCGGCGGTCAACGTCGCCGAACTCGAGATCATCAACTTTGCGAACGGCGCCGCCAACATGGACGACGCCGCCTCCAACAGCCCGCAGATCACCCTCGACTTCGGCACCGTCGGCGAAGCCAACGGCATGACCCAGTTCGGCGCCGCCTTCACCCCGGTGTTCATCACCCAGAACGGGTCGCAGTTCGGCACCTTCGCCGGCGTCACGGTCAGCGAGAACGGTCTGGTCACGGCTCTGTTCGACAACGGCGAGACCCGGCCGGTTTTCCAGATCCCGATCGCCACTTTCACCAACGTCAACGGATTGGAGACCCGGACCGGCAACGCCTGGAACCAGACCCAGTTCTCGGGCGACTACACCTTGCGCGTCGCCGGCGGCGGCCCGGCGGGAGCCGTGGTCCAGTCCTCGCTCGAACAGTCGACGGTGGACATCGGCGAGGAATTTACCAACATGATCGTCGTCCAACGCGCCTACGCCTCGGCCGCCAAGATCATCTCGACCGCGGACGCGATGCTCGAACAGCTGCTGCAAGTGAAACGCTGATCCTTCGGCTTACGGCTCCGGCTCCAGGCCCATGGGTCCGAGCCTCTCCCCGCCCGGGGTCCCTCCC
>MIAC01000231.1:2982-7824 GCA_001830475.1 Rhodospirillales bacterium RIFCSPLOWO2_12_FULL_67_15 | reverse complement strand
GCCGAGGTGGCGGATCTGATCGGTCGGCTCGATGAAGGTGCGGCCGACGTAGTGGTTGCGGACGATGCCGAACTCGTACGGCACCCGCGCCTGCTCGGCGTAACCGATCGCGGCGGGCACGCCCGAATCCGGCACCGGCACCACCACGTCGGCGGGGACGTGGCTCTCGCGCGCGAGCTCGCGGCCGATGCGCTTGCGCGCCTCGTAGACGTTGCGGCCCTCGATCGTGCTGTCGGGGCGGGCGAAGTAGACGAACTCGAAGATGCAGAAGCGCCGGGGCGCCTTGGCGAAGGGCTTGTAGCTGCGCAAGCCTTCGTTGTCGATCACCACGATCTCGCCCGGTTCGACATCGCGTTCGTAGCTGGCGCCGATGATGTCGAGGGCGCAGGTCTCGGAGGCGAGGATGTAGGCGTCGCCGTGCCGGCCGAGCACCAGCGGGCGCACGCCGTAGGGATCGCGCACCCCGATCAGCTTGGCCCGGGTCAGCGCCACCAGCGCGTACGCGCCTTCGACCTGGCGGAGCGCGTCCACCATCCGGTCGACGACGCGGGTCTGGTCGCTGATCGCGATCAGGTGGACGATGGTCTCGGTGTCGGTGGTGGACTGGAAGATGCAGCCGCGCTCGACCAGGGCGCGCCTGAGCGCGTAGGCGTTGGTGAGGTTGCCGTTGTGGGCGATGGCGAGGCCGCCGAAGGCGAAGTCGGCGAACAGCGGCTGGACGTTGCGCAGCACCGTCTCCCCGGTGGTGGCGTAGCGGACGTGGCCGATCGCCATCTCGCCGATCAGGCGGCGGATGACCGATTCCTGGTCGAAGTTGTCGCCGACCAGGCCGAGCGCGCGGTGGCTGTGGAAATGGGCGCCGTCGTAGGTGACGACGCCGACCGCCTCCTGGCCGCGGTGCTGGAGGGCGTGCAGGCCGAGGGCGGCGTGGGCGGCGGCATCGACGTGGCCGTAGATGCCGAACAGGCCGCACTCCTCCTTCGGGTTATCGTCGTCGATCCGCTCCTTCGGGTGATCGTCGTCGATCCGCGCGGGGAAGGGTAGGTGTCGGATCATGGAGTTCCGGCGCCCGGTACGTTCAGCGAAGCGCTCTTGTACTCCTCCGGGGGCGCTCTGTCACTTTCCTATGACCCCACGGAGGTTATCGTTTCTCGCGCCCGGTGCTGTCGATCAAACGCTGCATGTCCTGGCGCTCCTTCTCGCTGTAGCCCTCCGGGGGCGGGCGCTCGGGCGCCTGGGGCCGGGGCTGGAGCAGATCCCGGGCGGAGGGCGCGGGCGTCTGGGTCCCGGACTCGGGCGCGCTCGCGCCGCCGCCTTCGCGGATGCCGAGCCGCTCGGCGGTCGCGGGCGGCAGCAGCGCGACCAGGATATGCGCGCCGGCGCCCATCAAGGGCGCGGTCCGCGCCTTGAGAACCCACTCGGGCCGTTCCTTCGCCGGAACCGCGAGCATGTAGACGAGGAACGCGAGGACCGCGATCAGGGCGCCGCGCGCCAGCCCGAACAGGAATCCGAGCGCGCGGTCGAGCGCGCCCAACGCGCTCGCCTTGACCCGGTGCGAGATCGTGCGGGCCAGCAGCGAAAGCACGACGAGCGCGACCAGGAACAACGCCGCGCCCGCGGCGATGTCGGCGAACAGCGGATTGGCGATCGCTTGGCGGAAGAACGGCCGGGCGTAGGGAAAGCCGTAGACCGACGCCGCGGCCGCCCCGATCCAGCCGGTGATCGAGAGAACCTCGTGGACGAAGCCGCGGAAGTAGGCGAACGCGGCCGAGACGAACAAGAGCGCCGCGACCGCGACGTCGAGGCCGTGGATGCCGGCGAGGCTAGGCATGGGCGCTACGGCCTTTGTCGCCACGCGCGAGCAGGGCGACGAGTTCGGTCACGTGCCGGAGTTCGCGCACGGCGATGTCGGCAACACGCGGGATCGCCGCGCCGGCGCGGTGCGGGGCGGGCGCGAGCGCGCGCTTGAAACCGAGCTTGGCCGCTTCCTTGAGGCGGGCCTCGGTGTGCGCGACCGGGCGGATTTCGCCCGACAGTCCGATTTCGCCGAACACCACCGCGTCCGCCGGCACCGCCGTTCCGGCGAGCGAGGAGACCAGGGCCGCGGCCGCGGCGAGATCGGCCGCCGGCTCGGCGACGCGGAGCCCGCCGGCGACGTTGAGATAAACGTCCTGGCCGGCGAACGAAATTCCGGCGCGGGCTTCGAGCACCGCGAGCACCATCGCGAGCCGGCCCGCATCCCAGCCGACCACCGCGCGCCGGGGCGTGCCCGGCTGCGCCGGCGCGATCAGCGACTGGATTTCGACCAGGACCGGGCGCGTGCCCTCGATCCCGGCGAAGACCGAGGCGCCGGGCGAGGCGTCGGGCCCGCGTTCGGAGAGGAACAGCGCGGACGGGTTCGGGACCTCGGCCAGGCCTTCGTCGCCCATGGCGAAGACGCCGATCTCGTCGGCGGGGCCGAAGCGGTTCTTGACCGCGCGCAGGATGCGGAAGCGATGCGTCCGCTCGCCCTCGAAGTAAAGCACCGTATCGACCATGTGCTCGAGCACGCGTGGGCCGGCGATCAGGCCTTCCTTGGTGACGTGGCCGATGAGGACGAGGGCGAAGCCGCGGCGCTTGGCGAGCCGGATCAGTTCGTGCGCCGAGGCGCGCACCTGCGCCACCGTGCCGGGCGCGGAATCTAGCGTCTCGACGAACAGGGTTTGGATCGAGTCGATGACCACCAATTCGGGCAAAGCCTCGTCGGCGAGCGACGCGGCGATGTCGCCGACCTGGGTCGCGACCGCGAGCTTGACCGGTTCGGCGGCGATGCCGAGGCGCTCGGCGCGAAGGCGGACCTGGTCGATCGCCTCCTCGCCAGAAATGTAGATGGCGCCGTGCCCGCTGGCGGCGACGCGGGCGGCGGCCTGGAGGAGCAGCGTCGACTTGCCGATGCCGGGATCGCCGCCGACCAGGACCGCCGAGCCCGCGACCAGTCCGCCGCCGAGCACCCGGTCGAGCTCGGCGATGCCGACGCTGAGCCGGGGCGCCGGCGCGCGCTCGCCGCGGAGGCCGACGAAGGGGAGGGCGCGGCCTTTGCCGCTTTTCCCCCCGAGCGCCTTGGGCCGCGCCTCGATCGCCTCTTCGACCAGCGTGTTCCAGGCGCCGCAGGATTCGCACCGGCCGGTCCACTTCGGGGCTTCCGCGCCGCACGTTTGACAGACGAAGCGGGAGGTCGCGCGGACCATGGTTACGCCCGCACCGCCATCTTGATCGGGCCCTCGGCGCGGCCGTGCACGAACTGATCGACGAACGGATTGCCGGAGGCGTCGACCGCGGCGGGGGGGCCGCTCCAGACGATCCGCCCCCCATGCAGCATGGCGATGCGATGCGCGATCTTGCGCGCGCTCGCCATGTCGTGGGTGATCGAAAGCGCGGTCGCGCCGACCTCGCGCGTAATCTTGACGATCAGGTCGTTGATGACGTCGGCCATGATCGGGTCGAGACCGGTGGTCGGCTCGTCGAAGAAGATGATCTCCGGGTCGGCGGCGATGGCGCGGGCGAGCGCGACGCGCTTCTGCATGCCGCCGGAAAGCTCGGAAGGCGAGAGCTGGCCGACTTCGGGCCCGAGTCCGACCTGGGCGAGCTTGGCTTCGGCGACCTCGCGGCCGCGCACACGGGTCACCTTCTTCTGGGCGAGCAGACCGAAGGCGACGTTCTCCCACACCGGCAGGCTGTCGAACAAGGCCGAGCCCTGGAACAGCATTCCGAACTTGCGGTTGATCCGCTCGCGCCCGGCGGCGTCGATCCCGGCCGCTTCCTCGCCGTCCACCTGGATGCTGCCGGCGTCGGGTTGGAGGATGCCGAGCACGCATTTGATGAGCACCGATTTGCCGGTGCCCGAGCCGCCGATGACGACGAGCGATTCGCCGACGCCGACGTCGAGATCGATACCGTCGAGCACAACCTTGCGGCCGAACGCCTTCTTCAAGCCGCGGATGCGGATTTTCGCGCCGGCGGCGGCGGGGGCGGGGGTGCTCATTTTCCGGCGAAGAACATCTCGGTCAGGATGTAGTCGAAGCAGAGGATCAGGATCGAGGCGGTGACGACGGCGTTGGTGGTGGCGGCGCCGACGCCTTGCGCGCCGCCGCGCGAGGTGTAGCCGTGATAGCAGCCCATCAGCGTGACGATGAAGCCGAACACGGCCGCCTTGACGAGGCCCGAGACCACGTCCTCGGCTTCCATGAAATCCCAGGTGCTCTGCAGGTAGTTGGCCGGGTTGAAGCCGAGCTTGTAGCTGGCGACGAGAAATCCGCCGAGCACGCCGATGATGTCGGCGATCAGCACCAGGATCGGCATCATGGCGACGCCCGCGATCAGGCGCGGCGCGACCAGATACTTCATCGGATTGGTGGAGAGCGTGGTCAGCGCGTCGATCTGCTCGGTGACGCGCATGGTGCCGATCTCGGCGGCCATGGCGGCGCCGACCCGGCCCGCCACCATCAGCCCCGCGAGCACCGGGCCGAGCTCGCGGGTGACGGCGACGACGACGACGTTGGCAATCGCGGCTTCGGCCGAAAAGCGGGCGAAGCCGGTGTAGCTCTGCAACGCCAGCACCATGCCGGTGAAGATGGCGGTCAAGCCGACGACGGGAAGCGAGAAATAGCCGATCTCCACCATCTGCCGGACGATCATGCGCCCGTAGAACGGCGGGCGGAAACATTGCACGACGCCCGCGAGCGCGAACAGCGTCAGCCGCCCGGCGGTGGCGAGAAAATCGAGGACGACGTGGCCGATCGGCTGGAGGAAATTCATGGCGCGCCGCCCCGATCGGGGCGTGTCTTCGGGCGCGCGCGGGCCCCC
>MIAC01000231.1:0-2970 GCA_001830475.1 Rhodospirillales bacterium RIFCSPLOWO2_12_FULL_67_15 | reverse complement strand
CCGGGGGTCGCCCGCGCGCCGTCCCCTTGCCAGACGCGGTGGGCGCGGCGCCCGAGCCGGGTCAGCAGCTCGTAGCCGATGGTGCCGGCGGCGGCCGCGACCTCGTCGAGCGGGTTCAAGGGGCCGATCAGGTCGACGAGGGTTCCCGGCCGGACGAGGTTTTCGGGGATGCCGGTCACGTCGATCGTCGTCAGATCCATGGAAACCCGTCCCACGACGGCAGCCCGGTGTTCGCCGACGACGCAGATTCCGACGTTGCTCAGGGAACGCGGATACCCGTCGGCATAGCCGGCGGCGACGGTGGCGATCCGGCCCGGCCGGGCGAAGCGATGCGTGGCACCATAACCAACGGTCTCGGGAGCGTCAACGTCGCGGACTTGCAGAATCTTCGCTTGCACGCGCACGACCTGCGCCATCGGCGAAGGCTCGTCTGGCACCGGCGCGATGCCGTAGAGCGCGGCGCCGGGACGGACGAGATCGAAGTGATATTCGGAGCCGAGGAAGATGCCCGAGGAGTTGGCGAGCGAGGCCGGCGGCGCAACCCGGGCGGCGGCGAGCCGGGACTTGGCGGCGATGAAAGCGGCGAGTTGTTTGGCGTTGAGGGGATGGTGGGGTTCGTCGGCGCAGGCGAGATGGCTGAGAAAGAGACGGACGTCGATTCCCGAAAGCCGATCCGCCTCGCCCGCCAAAACCGCGACCTCGACCGGCGTGAGGCCGAGCCGGCGCATGCCGGTGTCCGCGTGCAGCGCGGCGGGAAGCCGGCGGCCCGAAGCGCGGGCGAAGGCCGACCACGCCTCGACGTCGCCCAAGCTGTTCAGCGTCGGGATCAGGCCCTGGGCGGCGATCGCGGATTCGTTGCCGGCGAGCGGCGGCGCGAGGACGTAGACCGAACACCCCGGCAGCACCGGCGCGAGTTCGAAACCCTCGTCGAGGGTGACGACGAAGAACGAACGGCATCCGGCCCGGCGGAGCGCGGGCGCGACCTGCTCGGCGCCCAGGCCGTAGGCGTCCGCCTTGACCACCGCGGCGCATTCGGTGTCCGGCGCGAGCCGCGCTTTCAGCATCCGCCAGTTGCCGGCGATGGCGTCGAGATCGACGGTAATGATGGCGCCCGCGGTTGCGCGCGTGGTCATGGGCCGTTCTCCCCACCCGGCGGCGCTGGCCTAGGTTTCGGGCGAATGTTCGCGGTCGAGGTCTTTGAAGCGCGTGTGGCTGGCTTCGAACATCATCTCCACCACGCCGATCGGACCGTGGCGCTGCTTGGCGACGATGATCTGGGCGAGGTTCTCGACTATTTTCTTCTTATCCTCCCACTTGCCGAGGCGCTCGGCGTACCTGCCCGAATCCTCTTCGTCGCGCTGCACCGGCTTGCGCTGGTTGACGTAATATTCCTCGCGGAAGATGAACATGACAACGTCGGCGTCCTGCTCGATCGAGCCGGATTCGCGCAAATCCGAAAGCTGCGGTTTCTTGTCGTCGCGGGCTTCGACCTGGCGCGAGAGCTGGGACAGCGCCAGCACCGGCACGTTCAGTTCCTTGGCCAGGATCTTGAGGCCGCGGGTGATCTCGGACACCTCTTGCACCCGATTGTCGGGCCGCGAAGGCGTCGCGCCGGAGATCAGTTGCAGATAGTCGACGACGATCAAGCCGAGGCTGTGCTGGCGCTGCAACCGCCGCGCCCGGGTGCGGAGCGCGCTCACCGTCAGCCCGGGCGAGTCGTCGATGAACATCGGCATCGAACTGATACCTGGCACCGCGCCCGCGAGACGGACGAAGTCCTCGTTGGACAATTGCCCCTTGCGCATCTTGTCCGATGAGATGTCGGTTTGTTCGGAAAGTATGCGCGCGGCGAGCTGCTCCGAGGACATTTCGAGCGAAAAGAAGCCGACCGCCGCGCCTTCGCCGCCCTTGGACCGGAAATACGCGTTTGCCGCGTTGAAGGCGATGTTGGTGGCGAGCGCGGTTTTGCCCATGCCCGGCCGGCCGGCGAGGATGACGAGGTCGGAACGGTGCAACCCGCCGAGCAGAAGATCGAGATCGCGGAAGCCCGTGGTCGCGCCGGCGAGCTTGCCTTCGCGCTTGTGGGCGCGTTCGGCCATTTCGAGCGCCTTGTCGAGCGATTGCTTGAAGGTCTCGAAGCCGCGGTCGTATTCGCCGGTCGTGGCGAGTTCGTACAGACGCTGCTCCGCCTGCTCGATCTGGATGGTGGCGGCACGGTCGACTTCGGCCGAAAAGGCGTCGTTGACCAGGTCTTCGCCGATGCCGATCAGCTCGCGCTTGAGATGGAGATCGTGGACCAGCCGGCCGTATTCGCCGGCATTGATGACGGTGGTGGCGCTTTCGGCCAGTTCGACGAGGTAGGCGGGCCCCCCGATTTCGGCCAACGTCTGCTCCTGCTCGAAAAAGCGCCGGAGCGTCACCGGATCGGCGATCTGGCCGCGCCCGATCAGCAGGGCGCACGCCGCGAAGATGCGCCCGTGCTGCGGAATCGCGAAATGTTCGGGGCGGAGAAATTCGGAAACACGTTCGAAGGCTCGGTTGTTGAGAAAGATCGCACCGAGCAGCGCTTTTTCCGCCGCGACGTTATGGGGCGGTTGACGGCGCGCGCGCTCGAGGGAATCGTCGCGGAGCGCCGGCAGAGCGGCGGTGAGGGCAATCGGCATGGCGGCGACTAAACACCCTTAAACGCTTTGGGCGAGTATGTTGATAACGTGCAAAATGGGGATAGGCGAATAAAAACTTACTTGACTTGGTGGTGCGAAAAGGGACGCGTCTAGCGCGGGTAAGTGCCTCAAGCCGCGCGCGGATCGCTCCGGCCGGGGACGGCGCGAAGTCTGGGCCTCTCGAATTTGCTCGAATCGGTACCGAGGCCGTAGAGATAATCGCGCACCAGGGGCACCGCGTCCCGGCGCTTGGCCATCTGGATCTGGAAGACGACGGAATCGAGATGGCGGAAGGAGGCTTCGCTGA
>MIAC01000230.1:6177-6340 GCA_001830475.1 Rhodospirillales bacterium RIFCSPLOWO2_12_FULL_67_15 | reverse complement strand
ATTGGACCGAATTCGTCGGCGAGCACGTCGGCAAGCGCGCGGTCCGAGCGGGTGTCGATCCAAGCGGCGCGGGCGGCGTCGAAGCCGTAGTGACTCGCTCCGCTCCGGGGAGAGGACACCCAGATTTGGCGATTGGGGGCGTGCTTGTTGATGACGTATTCGC
>MIAC01000230.1:0-6094 GCA_001830475.1 Rhodospirillales bacterium RIFCSPLOWO2_12_FULL_67_15 | reverse complement strand
GCGAAACGAGTGAGCGCCGCCGTCGCCAGCCGTTCGAACTCCGCCTCGGTCATGATCGGCGCTCCTTGAACCTGCGATTTTCGCACCCATCCGAGGCCCCCGGGTGCGCAGGCGCCGAAAACATAGACCCGGCGGCTTTCGTCGCGCCCGGTCTTTGATTTGGGCGGCCTGCGCCGCCGGGCGCGGGCTTTCGCTCGCCCACTTGCGCGGGCTCGGAACCGTCTGTATATAGGCCGCCCGCGCGCCCCGATAGGGGCCGCAACGTTTCATCCGCGCGGGGATTCGCCTGTGCACGCGGGAGCAATGTCATGAAAAAGGGCATCCATCCGGAATATCACGAGATCACGGTCGTTATGACCGATGGCTCGAGCTTCAAGACTCGATCCACCTACGGGAAAGCCGGAGATTCCCTCAGGCTCGACATCGATCCGAAAACCCACCCCGCCTGGACCGGCGTCCATCGGCTCGTGGACAGCGGCGGCCAGCTCGCGAAATTCAACAAGCGTTTCAAGAGCTTCGGCCTCAAAGGCTGACGCTCCTCGCCCGCCCTTGGCGGTACGGGCCGAGGGTTTACCATATTTTCCGTCCCGCGTTGGAAAACTCCAACGAATCCCGTTTGTTATGGATATACGGGGTTTTCCCCAAGGCGCGTCTTTGTTAAGATCGTTCTGAACACGGTTGCCAGAAAAAGGCGCCGAGACTTGCTTTCGGGCGAAAATCGGACGCCCGCGGAAAAGCCCGGAGAGAATTCCGGCCGCCCCTGGCCGTCGTGTGCCGGGAATCTCCGGAGGGGCGATCCTGTCCGTCCGGAAGGGGAGTGCGGCCGCAAAGCACGCGATGGCGCTTCAAACCACCCTCGAGATCATGGTCCAGCAAGGCGGGCGGTGGGTCATCCACGCCCGCTATCCGGTGACCAAAAAGGAAGCCGCGGTCGAGGAGGCCAAGTCGCTCGAAAGGACCTCGGGCATTAGCGCGGTCAAGGTCGTCAAGGACGTCTACGATCAGGCGCGCGGCACCAGCGCCGAGTACATCATCTACAAGTCCGCGGGCGCCAAGACCGGCGCGGACGCGGACGACAAACGGCTTCCGGCCAAGGCGTCCCCGGCGAAGGCGTCCCCGGCGCAACAGCGCGCATCCGCGTACGCCGAACCGGAGTACGATGAGGCTCCGCGAAGCCGCGCGCCGAGGCCGGCGCCTGCGGCCAAGCCCAAGGCCGCGAAGGGACGATCTTCGCTCGCAAGCATTCTGCTGCGGTTGCTGGCGGTGCTGATCGGCGGCGCTATCGGAGCGACGGCGGCGACCGCCGGCCTCTACTATTCCATCACCGGTCCGACCTTCCTTGGAATTTCGCTGGTCGGGGATTCGGGCGCGAATTTCTACTTCGGCGCTTTCGTCGTGTCGTTTCTGGCCGTCGCCGGTTTCATGGCGTCCATCCTCCTCAGAGGCCAGGGGATCGCCGTCCCCGCGCACAGAATGGAAATGCCCGCGTTCAAGCCGAAGCCGCCCCCGGCGAAGAAACCGATGGCGCGGCCGGCGCCGAGCGGGGCGGCCCTGCCGCAGGAAGGGCCGGAGCCGACACCCGACGATCTCGCCCGGCAGCTGCGCGAGGCGGCGGCCGAAATTCTCCAGGAAAGCGCAGCGAAGGAAGAACAGGTTTCGCCGATGGCCGAGGCCGAAGCCGCGCCCGCGCAAGCCGCGCCGGAGACGGCGGAGGCGCCCGCCCCGGCGGCGGCTCCGACCGGCGCGCCGCTCGACCCGCATGCGGAAAAGCAAAAAACCTACATGCTCCGCTTCTTGGGGCGCACGCTGGAACAGGTCTCCACCACCCACAAGAAGCTCGACAGCTACACCAAGTTCGGACTCAATCTGTTTCTCGCCGGCGCGTGCGAAATCCTTTCCCAGAAGAGCGATCTCGACGCCGCGACGCGCACGCGCATTCTCTCCGACGGCGTCCAGGCGCTCGGCTTCAAGCCCGATCACGCGCTCGGCTTCGCCGGAAACTACGAGAGCTATCTCCTCCAGGACGCGCGCTACATGCAGATGTTCCAGGCCGGCCGCAACGCCATGAACACCTATTTCTCCGACGAAAACGAGGGCTTGAAGCACCTCACCGCCGCCATCGCCGACTGGTCGAAGCCGAAGCCGAAGGAGGAGCAGTCTCAGGTCATCACCGTCATGTTCACCGATATGGTCGGCTCGACCGCGCTCACCCAGACCCGCGGCCAGCAGGTGGCGCAGCAGGTGGTCCGCGCCCACAATCGCATCGTCCGCCAGGCGCTGACGCGCTTCAACGGCCGCGAGATCAAGCATACCGGCGACGGCATCATGGCGTCCTTCGCCCAGACTTCCGGCGCGGTGGATGCGGCGATCCAGATCCAGAAGGACACCGCCGCCCACTGCCGCGATTACCCCGATCTGCCGCTCCAGCTGAAGATCGGCCTGAATACCGGCGAGCCCATCGCCGAAGACGGCGACCTGTTCGGCTCGACCGTGCAACTTTCCGCGCGCATCACCGACAAGGCCAAGGCGAACGAAATCTTCGTGCCCGATTCGGTGCGGATCGTGTGCGCCGGCAAGAATTACAAATTCGTCAATCGCGGCGGCTACGCCATGAAGGGCTTCGACGGCGACATCAACCTCTTCGAGGTCGTGTGGGACGAGGATGTGACCGCCCGCCAACAAGCGGAGCGTACCGCCGCCGCGGCGCCGGCGCCCGCGCCGCGTCCCGCCGCCGCCCCGGCGCGTCCCGCCGCCGCGCCCGCGCGACCGGCCCAGGCGCCCCGGCCGGCACCGGCCGCACCCCGTCCTTAGGTCCGCGCCCGGATTCGTTCCAACGCCCGGCGGATGCGCGGGGGCAGCGGCGTCGGACGCCCTGTTTTGCGGTCCACGAACACGTGGACGAAATGGCCCGCGGCGGCGGCTTCGTTCTCGTCCGTGCGGAAGATGCCGACTTCGTAGCGCACGCTCGAGCTGCCGAGGTGCCCGACCCTGAGCCCGGCCTCGAGCGCGTCCGGATAGGCGAGCGGCTTGAGGAAACGGCACGCGGTTTCGACCGCGAAGCCGACCACGTCGCCGCCCGAGATGTCGAGCCCGCCGTGCTCGATCAGGTAGCAATTGATGACCGTATCGAAGTAGGCGTAGTAGGTTACGTTGTTGACGTGGCCGTAGATGTCGTTGTCGGCCCAGCGCGTTTGCAGCGGCATAAAATGGAGATACCGCGCGCGGGTTTCCGGTGCCGGACTTCCGGCTTGCCTCGTTTTCGCCACCATCCTGCTTTTCCGCTTCGCCTTCATACGATCCTCGCGATGGCGGCCGTCACCGCCGCCGGTTCCTCGACCATGCTCATGTGACCGCACCGGGGAATTTCGACCGCGAGCGCGCCCGCGATCCGCTCCGCGAGCCTCGTAGCCGAGGCCCCCGGGGTCATGCGGTCGCCCGCTCCCCAGACCACGACGGCGGGACACCTCACCCGCGCCGCCGCATCGGCCGCGCCCCGCTCCTCGTCGCACGCCGCGAGGTCCGTCCCCAGCGCGGACCCGAGCGAGCGCTCAAGCAGCCTCCGCGCGTGCCCCTTGAGCCAGAGCCCCGGCGCGAGGTTGCCGCCGACCGCGCCGCGTTCGCCGAAACCCCATTCCAGAATCATGTCCACGGCGCGATCCTCGCCCGCTTCCGCCGCCCGGCGCAACTCGGGATTGACCGCCATGCGCTCGGCAATGCCGATAAGCGCCAGTCCCCCAGCCCGGCCACCGAGGCGAGCGGCGACCTCGAGGGCCACCCGCGCACCCATGCTGTGCCCGGCGAAGACGGCGGTAGCGATCTGAAGCGCATCGAGCGCCCGGATCGTCCAGTCCGCCAGCGCCGCGACGGTCGGCAAGGGCGGGCCCGCGCTGCGGCCGTGGCCGGGAAAGTCGGGCGCGAGCACGGCCACGCCGCGCGAGGCGAAATGGCGGGCCTGGAAGCTCCAGACGGTGTGATCCATGCCGGCGCCGTGGAGAAAGACGATGGCTCTCGCGCCGAGTGTGAACGGCCGGCCGCCGGTGGCGGCGAAGACGCGGCTTCCGTCGAGGTCGAATTCCATGCGCTAGGTCTTCTGCGACGCCTTCAGGGCCTGGCCGAGATCCTCGATGAGATCGGCCGGGTCCTCGAGGCCGATCGAAAGGCGCACCAGGTCCTCGCCGACGCCGGCCGCCTGCAACGCCCCGGCGTCCATCTGTTGATGGGTGGTGCTGGCGGGGTGGATCACCAGCGACTTGGCGTCGCCGACATTGGCGAGATGGGAAAAGACCCTGAGCCGCTCGATGAAGCGGCCCCCCGCCGCGCGTCCGCCCTTGATGCCGAAGCACAGGATCGCGCCGGCCCCGCGCGGCCATAGCCGCTTGGCGAGCGCGTGGTCGGGATGCGACGGCAGCGACGGATGGTTGACCCACGTGACCGCGGGATGACCGGCGAGGAATCGGGCGACGGCCTCGGCGTTGGCGACGTGGCGGGCCATGCGCACCGCGAGCGTCTCGACGCCCTGGAGAATGTAGAAGGCGTTGGCCGGGCTCATGCACGCGCCGAAGTCGCGCAAGCCCTCGGCGCGGGCCCGGGCGACGAAAGCCGACGGGCCGTATTCGTCGGCGAAGACGAGGCCGTGATAGCCGGGATAGGGCTCGGTCAGCGTCGGGAACAGGGATTTCCCGTTCGCGTCCTTGGCCTGGGTCCAATCGAACGTCCCGCCATCCACCAGCGCGCCGCCGATGGCCACCCCGTGTCCGCCCAGGAACTTGGTCGCCGAATGAAGCGCGATGTCGGCGCCGTACGCGAAGGGCCGGCAGAGATAGGGCGTGGCGAAGGTCGCGTCCACCATCAACGGCAGATGGCGATCGTGCGCGACCTTGGCGACGGCGGGAATGTCGAGAACCTCGAGGCCGGGGTTGCCGAGGACCTCGGCGAACACCAGCCGGGTCTCGGGGCGGATCGCGGCGCGGAAGGATTCGGGCCGGCGCGGATCCACGAACGTCGCCGTGATGCCGAAGCGCGGCAGCGTGTAGTTGAATAGGTTGTGGGTTCCGCCGTAGACCGCGCCGGACGAGACGATGTGCCCGCCCGCGCCCATCAATGTCGCGACCGCGAGGTGGAGCGCCGCCTGGCCGCTCGCGGTGCAGACCGCGCCGACGCCGCCTTCGAGCGCGGCGAGGCGCTCTTCGAGCACCGCGACGGTGGGATTGGAGATGCGGCTGTAGATGTGGCCGGGCCGCTCCAGGTTGAACAGCTCGGCCGCCTGGTCCACGCTTTCGAAGACGTAGGAGGTGGTCTGGTAGATGGGAACGGCGCGGGCGCCGGTCAGGGGGTCGGGGCGTTGGCCGGCGTGCAGGCCGAGCGTGTCGAAGCGAAAACCTTTCGGATCGGCCATGACGCCCTGGGAAATAACTAGGGCCGCCTTGACCCCGGCGGCCCTTTTGTTGGTAAAGCCTCGCCCCTGTCGAACTCGCCTCAACCCAAGCAATGGCAAACTCTAGGCCCGGCGTGCCCGGTCGCGCAAGGGCCGATCCCACCCGAGACTGTCCGAATTAGGACAAGCGGGCTGTCAACTTAGGACAACCCGCCATTGATAACCCGAACTTGGCCGTGAAACCCCTCCGCGCCAAGCCACGGTCACCCTACGGCCGGTACCGACGAGATCGGCTTGCCGACGCTGAGAACAGCATCGACAAAAAGCCGGGGCCGGCCCCAGAGCGAGTTGACGAATATGGCGGTTACGCTTACCGCCATCGCCGCCATCGCCCAAACCGGATAGACGAGGCCGGGCGCCGCGGCCGGAATGCCAATTCCATTGAACAGGAAGGCGAGAATCACATTCTGCAGCATCTTGGCGTAGCTGCGCCGGCTGATCTCGCGTGCGACAGGAAGCGCGTCGAGACGGTTCGAGAGCACGATGATGTCAGCCGACTCGATGGCGATGTCGGTGCCGCCGCCCATGGCGATGCCGACATCGGCCTGCATCAGCGCCGGGGCGTCATTGATGCCGTCGCCGACCATGGCGACCCGGCCATCGGCTTGCAGTCGCCGTATGACCTCGGCCTTGCCGTCCGGCAGAACCCCGGCATGGACG
>MIAC01000229.1:6884-9363 GCA_001830475.1 Rhodospirillales bacterium RIFCSPLOWO2_12_FULL_67_15 | reverse complement strand
CCGGCGTCGTCCTGGGCGCGTTTGGTCCCGCGGCCATAGGAAACCCGGGCCGCCTGGACGATGGCCGCGTCGTCGCCCATGTAGTCGATCACCCGGATAAACCCGTGATCGAGCACCGGGATCGGCCGGTAGAGGATTTCCTCCAAGGCCGGGGCGCAGGCGCGGAGCGTTTCGCGGGCGCCTGCGCGCGACGCCTCGATCTCGGCCTGTTGGTCCTTGCTGAGGGTCATAACGGCGAAGCGCACTCTATCCCCGCCCACGCGGGCCGGCAAAGCCCGGCCGGCCGCCGAAAAACGCTCGCCCTTGCCGCCCCGCCTGCCCCGAGCCTATATTTTCCGTGCCGGGCAACCGGCTATGGCGATAAATGCCCTGTGGAATAGGCGTGACGGACCCGGGGGCAGTACCCGGCGCCTCCACCATTTCCCGTCCCTCGCGAGCGATTCCCGGGGACGGGCCTTAAGGGGGCGAACTAGGCTCGACGTGCGCGGTAAAGGCAGGACTTTCGCCCGGTATGGTTCCGCCGTGACGGGCCAACGACAAATGCCAACGACAACGTTGCATTTGCTGCTGCCGCTTAATCAGCGGTAACGGGGTTCGGGGGGCACCTGGCAACAGAAGCCCCCCACTCCGAGGACCGAGGACGCGTTTCGCCCCGAGACCGCCCCATGACCGACGATCCGCTCCGCTACGACCTCTGGATCGAAGACGCCTTTCGCTCCGTCGTCCGCCGCGCGCTCAACTACACCGCGACCCACGGCCTTCCCGGCGACCACCACTTCTACATCACTTTCCGCACCGAGGTTCCCGGCGTCCGGATGCCCGCCTACCTGAAAGCGCAGCACTCCCTCGAAATGACCATCGTGCTGCAATTCAAGTTCGACGATCTCGCGGTCGCCGACGACGGCTTCTCGGTCGGACTCAGCTTCAAAGGCAAGCGCGAGAACCTCTACATCCCCTTCGCCGCCGTTTCCTCGTTCGCCGATCCTTCGGTCAACTTCGGCCTTCAGTTCAAGGTCACGGCGCAAGGCGAGGTCCACGCCGACGCGAGCGGCGACTCGCCCCCGCCCAAACCCGCCCAGCCGCGCAACGACGTCGCCCAGAAAGCGGACCCCGCGGCCGGAGGGCCGAAGACGGATTCGCCCGCCTCCGTGCCGGATGGCGCTTCGGCGGGCAAGCCCGCCGGAGCCTCGGCAAAGGCGGGCGACCGCGGACAGGTGATCGCGCTCGATACCTTCCGCAAGAAGTAAAACTCCCCGGCCCCGCCCATCCCCTTCCGAGGACGATCCATGAGCACCTTCGAGCACCACGCCCTGTTTCCGCTTGGCCCCGACGCGACGCCTTACCGCCGCTTGACCGGCGATCACGTGAGCCGCGCCACATTCGACGGCCGGCCGATGCTGAAGGTGGACTTGCGCGCGCTGACCCTGCTCGCCCGCCAGGCGTTTCTTGACATCTCCCACCTCTTGCGCCCGTCCCACCTGGCGCAGTTGCGCGCGATCCTGGACGACCCCGAGGCCTCGGCCAACGACAAGTTCGTCGCGCTCGAATTCCTCAAGAACGCCAACATCGCCGCCGGCGGCGTGCTGCCCATGTGCCAGGACACCGGCACCGCCATCGTCATGGGCCATAAGGGGCAAAGCGTCTGGACCGGCGGCGGCGACGAGGCCGCGCTCGCCGAAGGCACGATGCGGGCCTATGCCGAGGACAATCTGCGTTACAGCCAGCTCGCCCCGCTCGACATGTACCGTGAGGTCAACACCGGCACCAACCTGCCGGCGCAGATCGACATCTACGCCGACGACGGCGACGAATATCACCTCCTGTTCGTCGCCAAGGGCGGCGGTTCGGCCAACAAGTCTTTTCTCTACCAGGAGACCAAGGCGCTGCTCAATCCGGCGGCGCTGATGAAATTCCTGGACGAGAAGCTCCGCACCCTCGGCACCGCCGCCTGCCCGCCCTACCATCTCGCGATCGTCGTCGGCGGCACCTCGGCCGAGATGAACCTGAAGACCGTCAAGCTCACCTCGTGCCACTATCTCGACGGACTGCCGACGGCGGGCGACAAGTTCGGCCGCGCCTTCCGCGACCTCGAAACCGAGGCGCAAGTGCTGGAATTGACCCGCCGCCTCGGCATCGGCGCGCAGTTCGGCGGCAAATACTTCTGTCACGACGTCCGGGTCGTGCGCCTGCCCCGCCACGGCGCCTCGTGCCCGGTCGGCATCGGCGTTTCGTGCTCGGCCGATCGCCAGATTCTCGGCAAGATCGCCGGAGACGGCGTGTTCCTGGAGCAGTTGGAGGCCGATCCCGCCAAGTACCTGCCCGAGATTGCCGAGAAGGATTTTTCCGGCCCGGTGGCGCGGATCGACCTCGACCGGCCGATGCGGGAAATCCTCGCCGAGCTCGACAAGCATCCGGTCCGCACGCGCGCAAGCCTCACCGGCACCCTGATCGTCGCCCGCGACATCGCCCACGCCAAGCT
>MIAC01000229.1:6109-6782 GCA_001830475.1 Rhodospirillales bacterium RIFCSPLOWO2_12_FULL_67_15 | reverse complement strand
CTCGTTCGGGCCGACCACCGCCGGGCGGATGGATTCCTACGTCGATCAATTCCAGAAGGCCGGCGGCTCGATGGTGATGCTCGCCAAGGGCAACCGCTCGCCCCAAGTGCGCGACGCGTGCAAGAGAAACGGGGGGTTTTACCTCAGTTCGGTCGGCGGCGCGGCGGCGATCCTCGCCGAGAACTGCATCAAGAAGGTCGAGGTGGTGGAATACCCCGAACTCGGCATGGAGGCGATCTGGCGGATCGAGGTCGTCGATTTCCCCGCCTTCATCGTCATCGACAACAAGGGCAACGACTTCTTCGCCGAATTCGGCATGACCAAGCCCGAAGCCAACGGCTGAAAGCCTGTCCCCGAGGCGATTAAGGCAGCATTGTGGCGGCCCCTCACGCGCTTGTGTACCAAGCGCTCCGGCCGGTCCCGTATGCTCCCTTTTGCCCGCGGGCCGGAACCGTCCGGCCGGGTTTGAACATGGGAGAATTTCCAACATGCTGAAACGTACCCTGCTCGCCGCCGCTGCGGCGATCCTCATCTCCTCGCCGGCGTTCGCCTCCGAGTGCCCCAAGCACATGAAGGCGATCGACGCGGCGTTTGCGAAGGACATGTCCAAGGCCACCGCCGAGGTGAAGAAGCTCCGCGCCGATGGCGAAGCCGATCACAAGGCCGGCAAGCA
>MIAC01000229.1:0-6084 GCA_001830475.1 Rhodospirillales bacterium RIFCSPLOWO2_12_FULL_67_15 | reverse complement strand
AAGGCCGAAGGGATGCTCGGCATCAAGATGTAACTCCGGCTTCTGTTTCCGGAGTGGAACGCCCGTCCCGCCTGTGCGGGGCGGGCGTTTCGTTTTAGTCTATCCCCATGACGGCAAGAGGCCGCAAGAACGCCCAGGGTCAAGTCCGGCCGCGCAAACGCTCGGTCCGCATCGGCGGACACGACACCAGCGTGTCGCTGGAGGGTGCATTCTGGGACGCGCTCGGCGAGATCGCGCGGGCGCGAAGGGTCTCCCTCAACGCGACGATCGCCGCCGTGGACCGCGAACGCCTGGGCAATCTCTCGAGCGCGCTCAGGCTGTTCGTGCTCGAATCGCTGCGCCGGCGCGGCGGCTAACGCAGAATTCCCCGCAGCAAATCCTGCGGCCGGAGCGGCTGCTTTTGCGGCGGCGGCTGTTGCGGCGGCGGCTGTTGCGGCTGCTGTTGAGGCGGCTGGCCGCCGATGATCCCCTGGAGCACGTCGCCGACGCCGGGTTTCTTCAACAGCCGGTCGACGCCCGGGATCGGCAGCCCGCCCGGAAGCTTGCTGGTGTCGAGCTTGACCGTCGGAGCGTCGAGCGCGCCGACGACGGTGAACGGCAGCGGCTGGGCGGTGCGGCCGCTGCGATCGAGGATCCGGGTGAGAAGGTTTTGCGCCAACTGGATTTCGCCCGCGACGTCGATGTGCCAGCGCGGAAGATCGACGGCTCCGCGCGCCTGGCCGTTGCCGAACCCCGAGACGAGTTTGAGATCGCTGCTGCGCGCGACCCCGCGCTCGATCGCAAAGCTTCCGGTCACGTCCGCCTGTCCCCCGCCGGCCCGGCCCGAGAGCGCGCCGCCAAGCTCGCCGAGCGCCTTGACCAGGTCGAGGGCGCCGGCAAGCGCGGAGCCCCTTGCTCCGCCCTTGACGTCGAGACGGGTGAGCGCGACCGCGCCCGAACCGTTGAGCGAGCCGACCATCGCCGCGACGCTGCCGCCCGCCGCCGCCAGCTTGGCGTCGAGCGCGATCCGGCCGGAGGCGCTGGCCTCTCCGGTGAACGCGCGCACGGCATGGGCGACATCGCCTTCCTTGAGCGCGAAGGAGGCGTCCAGCCGGGGCGCCGTCGCGCTTTGCGCATTCAGCGCGAGCGCGCCCTGGAAATCGCCGCCGAACAACCTTCCCGCCAGCCGTTCGGTCCGGAGCGCGCCCGCGTCCAGCCGGGCGGCGATGTCGGCGTCCTCGATCCGGTATTTGTCGTAGGCGAGCGCCTTTGCCTTCAGCTTCACGTCCGCGTCCACTTCCTTGAGCGCGGACAAATCGAGCGGCTCGGTCGGCCAAGAGCCGCGCACCGTGGCGGACGGCGGGGCGGGCCGGGCGGGCGGCTGTCCCTGCCGGGGTTGGGCGGGCTGGCCCTGCCGGGCCTGGGCGAGAATGACGCCGCCTGCGTTTGCATTACGCTCGGGCGCGGAAGAAGGCTCGGGCGGCAGCGCGGCCGCTTTCTTCGCCGGCAGGAACGAATCCACGACCAGCTCGCCCGCCGTCAGGTCCGCGCTCACCCGCGGGCGCGCGCCGCCGGTCGCCACCTTGACCGCGCCGGCAAGGGTGGTGGGGCCCGCGCTCAACTTCAGTCCCGTCACCTCGACGGTGTTGGCGCCGGTCTTGACCTGGCCGGAAAAGGCGAGCGGGCCGACCTTGCCCGCGGGCCGATAAGCGACGCCGAGGGCGGTCGCGAGCCGGACGGGATCGTCGTGGGTGACGCTCGCCGCTCCCTCCAGCGTGAATGCGGGCAAGACCGCCGCCTTGCCGGCGAAGGTCACGGCCGCGCCGGCGGCGCCGATCTTCGCTTCGAGCTGCGGCGCGAGGAAGTTCCCGTTGATCTTTCCGCTTGCGGTCACGGCGCCGAGTCCTCGCAAGATATCCGGCGGGTCGATTCCGAACGCGCGGGCCGCTCGGCTCGCGTCGGGAACGCGCACGTCGAACTGCACGTCGCGGGCCAACTGCAGCTCGGTCAAGCCATCGACCCGGCCCGAAACCGCGAGCGCCATGCCGGCGAGATCGGCGACGGCAAGACGGCGAACCTCCAGCGCCCGGTTCTTGAACGAAGCGTCCACCGCCGCGTCGCGCGCCGCCATGCCCCGCACGGTCGCGGTCTTGACGGCGAGCTTCACGTCGGCGTCGAACTCGGGAAGCCCCTGGAGCGCGACCGCCCGGGTCGCCGCCGCCGCCGCGGGTGCGGCCGAGGGTGGCGCAGGCGCGGCCTTGGGCGCGGCCGGGCCCGGCGGGAAATAGGAATCGAGGTTGATCCGGTCGAGGACCAGATCGAAGCCGTAAGCGGGCTTGCGCGCGAACGCGGCCGAGCCTGTCCCAGTCAGGCGCGAGCCGTCGAGGGCGAGATCGAGGCCGGTCACCCGCACGTTGGTCGGCGTCGCCGCGACCTTGCCCGTGAACTTGAGGGAGCGGAGCCGGTCGGCGGGCACGTCGGGCGGAGCGACGTCGAGCCACTTCAACAGCGCGCGCAGATCGCCGACCGTCACGTCTGTCTGCCCGTCGAACTTGGGCTGGCCGTCGGCGGCGGTGACGAAACCGAAGGCGGCGACGTCGGCGCCGCCGGGAAGCTGGGCGGAAACCTGGCTCAGCGTGATCTCGCCGTCGGCCATTTCCGCCTTCAGCCGGGCTTGGCCGATCAGGCCGCCGCGCAGCGTGATGGCGTCGACCGTGAGCGCGAGCGAGGCGGTCATGTCCTTCGGGATCGCGAATGGTTTTCCCGCCTGAGCGGGCGGGGGAACGGAAGGAGAAGCCGGAACGGCCGCGGCGCGCGAAGACGTCGCTTTCGCGTCCGGCTTGGCGGCGTCACCCGCCTTGCCGCCCGGGGCCGGCGCGGAAGCCGGCGGGCCGGCCGCCGCCGCGGTTGCCGCAAGCCACCGGTCGAGGTCGAGACGGTTGATGGACACTTGCGCCGCGGCGCTGACCCCGCCCTGGAGCTTGGCCGCGACCGCGCCCGATCCGCGGCTCTCGCCGAGACGAAGATCGAGGTCCTTGAGTTCGACCATGGCGGCGGAAGCCGCGAGCGCGCCTTCGACCGCGAAGGGTTGGGCGAGCGGCGGCGCCGGTTGCATCCCCTCGACGGCAAGCGCAAGCACGGCGGCGAGATTCTCGCCCTCGATCTTGATCTTGCCGCGATAGCGCGGCGCCTGGGCGAGGCCCGAGAGCGTGCCGGTCGATTGGAGCTTGGCCCCGGCCGCGCTGACGTTAAGATTGACCGGGACCGCGCGATCGTCGGCGAGCTTGCCGATCCCGGCGACGTAGTTGAGCGCCACCCCGCGTGCCTTGAACGAGCCCGCGCTTTCGAACGGCCCTTCGAGCGAGGATGCCGTCACCCGCGCGGCGATCGCCTCGACCCGTTCCTCGATCCCGGCGGCGGCGTCGCGGAAGACGACGATGCCGTTCTCGACGACGAAGCTGTCGAGACGCACCGCCGGAACCGCGCCGCGTGCCGAATCCGGAGCGCGTCCCGGCGCGGCCGCGCCCGCCGCCGGGACGGCGGGCGCGAAGTCCCAGGTGCGCCGGCCATCGCGGAGGATTTCCAGCGCGATCGTCGGCTCGACCAGCCGCACCGTCTCGACCTCGATTCGTCCCGAAAAAAGCGGCGCGAGCGCGACCCGCACCTCGAGCGCCTTGAGACGAACCAACTGGGCATCTTTCGCGCCGGGAACGCTCGCGAGCGCGACATCGGCGACGCGAAGCGCGGGCGCAGGCAGGAGCGCGAGCCGGATATCGCCCTTGAGCGTCACTTCGCGCCCGGTCAAGGCGCGCGCCCGGGACGCGATCTCGACCTTATAGTCGTTCCAGTCGATCAGGCCGGGCCCGATCAGAATCGCGCCGACGAGGACGACGATCAGGGTCGCGACGCCAAGGAGAAAATTTTTCATGGGCGCGGTTATCGTCCTTCAGTCGCGGGGGGGTTATATCCGCACGGCCGCGCGATTGTATAGGCGGATGGCCCGACGATCAAAGGGTGACGGGATCGTTAGGGTAACACCAGGATCGCGCGAAAGTCGTTGACGTTGGTCAGGGTCGGCCCGGTCACGACCAGATCGCCGAGCGCGGAAAAGACGGTGTAGGCGTCGTTGTCGGCGAGCCGGGCCTTGGCGTCCAGATTTTTCCGCGCGGCGCGAGCGAGCGTCGAGGGGTCGATCAGGGCGCCGGCGTTATCCTCGCTGCCGTCGATGCCGTCGGTGTCGCCGGCAATGGCATAAATGCCGTCCTCGCCTTGAAGCGCGACCGCGAGGGCGAGGAGAAATTCGGCGTTGCGTCCGCCCCGGCCCCGGCCGCGGACGGTGACGGTGGTCTCGCCGCCCGAAAGCAGCACCGCCGGCGCCCGCGCGGGATGACCGTGGCGGCGGAGCGCGCGCGCGATTCCGGCCATGACCATTGCGACGTCCCGCGCTTCGCCCTCGAGCGCATCGCCGAGGATGACGGAAGCGACGCCGGCGGCCCGCGCCGCGATGGCGGCGGCTTCGAGGCTCGCGATCGGCGCCGCGACCATGCGCGTCTCGGTGTTGGCGAGCCGGGGATCGCCCGGTTTCGGCGTTTCATCGGTGCCGGCTTCGAAACGCCGCCGCACCGCTTGGGGAGGCTCGATGCCGTACTTGGCGAGGACGGCCCGGGCGTCGGCGAAGGTCGTCGGATCGGGAACGGTGGGGCCCGAGGCGATCGTCGCCGGATCGTCGCCGGGAACATCCGAGATCAGGAGGGTCACGACCTTGGCCGGCGCCGCCGCCGCGGCGAGCCGGCCGCCCTTGATGGCGGAGAGGTGCTTGCGCACGCAGTTCATCTCCGCGATCGTCGCGCCCGAGTTGAGAAGCGCGCGATTGACCGCCTGCTTGTCCTCCAAGGTCACGCCGTCGGCCGGCAGCGCGAGCAACGCCGAGCCGCCGCCCGAGATCAGGGCGAGCAACAGATCGTCCGGCCGGGCCGAAGCGGCGAGGTCGAGAATCCGCCGCGCCGCCTCGCGCCCCTTGGCGTCGGGGACCGGATGAGCGGCCTCGACGATCTCGATCTTGCGGCAGGGAGTCCCTGCGCCGTAGCGGGTGACGATCAGACCCGAAAGCGCGCCCGGCCAATGCGCTTCCACCGCCTGGGCCATGGCCGCCGAGGCCTTGCCCGCGCCGACGACCAGGGTGCGGCCGTTGGGCAACGACGGCAGGTGCGGGGGCACGCAGCGCAAGGGGTCCGCCGCCGCCACCGCAATATCGAACAGGCGGCGAAGGAAAGCGCGCGCCTCGTCCGGGCCCGAGATCACGGAGCTTTTTCGCGCGGGGCACCCGCCGCCGGCGCGCTGGCCGCCGGCGCAGCCCCGTTTTCAGGATGAGCATGCGGATGGGCACGCTCCGGCAGCGGCGGATGCGGGTGCGCGAGCGCGTGCGCCGCGACGCGCGATTTCACCCGGCGCAGCAGCAGCCACACCACCACGATGAAGACCAAGAGCGCGCCAAAACCGAAGATTTTCGCGCCCTTGCCCAGCGCCGCTTCGGAAACGTGCCCGAACAGATAGCCGGCGGAGACGAAGCTCGACGCCCACAGGCCGGCGGCGATGAAGTTGATCGCGCTGTAGCGCGCCCAACTGATCTCCGACAACCCGACCGCGAAGGAGCTGACGTTGCGGATGCCGTAGATGAACCGGAACGACAAGATGAACCGGGTCTTGAATTCGTAGAGCAGGTCGAGGGCGATCTCGACCCTCGGCCGCCATTTGGGAAAGCGCGCCAGCAGCGCCTCGCCGTAGCGCCGCCCGAGGAAGAACCAGACCTGATCGCCGAAAAAGCTCCCGAACCAGGCCGCGAACAGAAGCAGGACCGGATCTAAAATCCCGTCGTAAGCCGCATAGCCGCCGAAAATGACGATGGTTTCGCCCTCGAAGAACGTCCAGAGGAAGATGCCGATGTAAAACCAATCGCCGTATTCGCTCATGAAATTGGCGATTTGTTCTTCGATCATCGGCGGGAGGTCCAAATCATCGGGGTCACGCTCAGGCGCGCGAGGTTCACCTATCCGAAAAAACCGCGCCCGGTCAAGAGAAGAGGCCGTGTCATAGGCTGAGGATTTT
>MIAC01000228.1 GCA_001830475.1 Rhodospirillales bacterium RIFCSPLOWO2_12_FULL_67_15 | reverse complement strand
GTTCTTCCGCCCCGGCCAAGCCGTCGCCGCCCGCCCCGCCACAGGCGCGGGCGCCGACCGACGAGCGCCGCGAATTGATCCGCAACGCGCTCGCGGTGCAGCGCTCCAAGCAACACCTCTTCGACGATCTCAGCGACGACGCCAAGGCGAAACTCCTGATCACCGCCGTCAAGGCGATGGGCATTCCACCCGACGAAATCGAGCGCTCGCTGCTCGGCCGCCGCAAGGGCCCAGGCCCCGATCCCAAGCGCTGAAATCTCCGTTGTCAGGCTGGGTCTGCGCCCCGGGGTATTAGGGAATGTCCCCGGTTTGACAAAGGCTTCCGGGCCACCCAACATCGAGGCCGCCCGTGGCCCGCAAAGGTCGCGTCCGGGAGAGGTTCGATGACGAGCGACGCCGAAATCAAGGTCCTGAAGACCGAGCTCGTCGGGCTGTTCCATTACATCCAGCGGGTGCGCCAGGAGATCGCCGCGCTGCACAAGCCGGCCGAGAGCGATCACGGCTTCGCGAGCATCTCCGAGCAGCTCGACGCCATCGTCAAGGCGACCGCGGATGCGACCAACACGATCATGGCGGCGATGGAGGAAAACGAGAATATCGTCGCCGAGGTCAAGAAGGGCATCCCGGACAAGGCGCTCGCCGCCAAGCTCGACAAGATTACCGACAACGCGGCGGCGGTGTTCGAGGCTTGCACGTTCCAGGACATCACCGGCCAGCGCATCAACAAGGTCGCCAAGTCGCTGGCCTACGTCGAGAAGCACATCAGCGTCCTGATCAACGTCTGGGGCCGCGACGAACTGGAAAAAATCGAGGTCAAGCCCGATAAGGAAAAGACCGCCGACGAGAAGCTCCTCGCCGGGCCGCAACTCGAAGGCCGGGGCGCCACCCAGGACGAAATCGACAAGCTGTTCCAGTGACGCGCGCGCCCCGGTAGGGGCGCATCATATAGTTCGCGCGGGGATTCGCCCGCGCGCGGTCGTCGGTTTTCCTGCCGCGCGAGTACGCCAGCCTTTCAGCGCGCGAGTACGCGCATGGCCCGATCCAGGCCCTCGAGGGTGGTCGGGTACATCCGCCCGCCCATGATCCGCCGCACCAGGCCGACCGACGCCGTCGTCCCCCACCACGCCGGCGGAACCGGGTTGAGCCAGACCGCGCGGGGATAGACATCGAGCAGGCGCTGCATCCAGACCACGCCCGGCTCCTCGTTCCAATGCTCGACGCTGCCGCCCGGATGGGTGATCTCGTAGGGGCTCATGGCCGCGTCGCCGACGAGCAGGACGCGGTAATCGGCGGGAAAGGTGCGCAAGACCTCAGGCGTGGGGATCGTTTCGGCGTGGCGGCGGCGGTTGTCCTTCCACACCCGCTCGTAGAGAAAATTGTGGAAGTAGAAGTATTCGAGATGCTTGAACTCGGAGCGCGCCGCCGAGAACAGCTCCGCCATCACCCGCACGTGCGGGTCCATCGAACCGCCGATGTCGAGAAACAGCAGCACCTTGACGGCGTTGTGCCGCTCCGGCACCAGGCGCACGTCGAGCCAGCCCTTGCGCGCGGTCGCGCGGATGGTGTCGGGAAGATCGAGCTCTTCCGCCGCGCCTTCGCGGGCGAAGCGCCTGAGCCGGCGGAGCGCAAGCTTGATGTTGCGCACCCCGATCTCGACCTGGTCGTCGAGGTTCTTGAACTCGCGCTTGTCCCAGACCTTGATCGCGCGGTGGTGCCGGTTCTTGTCCTGGCCGATGCGCACGCCCTCGGGGTTGTAGCCGTAGGCCCCGAAGGGCGAGGTGCCGGCGGTGCCGATCCACTTGCTGCCGCCCTCGTGGCGGCCCTTCTGCTCAGCGAGGCGCTTCTTCAGCGTCTCCATCAGCTTGTCGAAACCGCCCAAGGACTTGATCAGGGCCTTCTCGTCCTCGGTCAGCACCCGCTCGGCGATCTTGCGCAGCCATTCCTCGGGGATCGCGGCTACGAGCGCCTCCGCGCCTTCGCCCTTCGCCCCGGCGAGACCTTTGAACACCTGGCCGAAGACGCGGTCGAACTTGTCGAGATTGCGTTCGTCCTTCACCAGCGCGGCGCGGGCGAGGTAGTAGAAGTCCTCGACCGAGCCGCCGGCCAAGTCCTTGTCCATCGCCTCGACCAGGGTCAGGTACTCGCGCAAGCTGACCGGCACCTTGTGAGCGCGCAACTCGAGGAAGAAGTTGACGAACACGGTACTTCCTTCAGCGTTCCTCGCGCCGGTTGATGAAGGCGAGCCGTTCGAACAACTGCACGTCCTGCTCGTTCTTCAGGAGCGCGCCGTACAAGGGCGGAATCAGCGAACGCCGCTCGGACGCGCGCAGCGCCTCGGGCGGGATTTCTTCCGCGAGCAGCAGCTTGAGCCAATCGAGAAGCTCCGAGGTCGAGGGGCGCTTTTTCAGCCCCGGCACCTCGCGCACCTCGTAGAACAGGGTCAACGCCTCGCGCACCAGCCGTTTCTGGATGTCGGGGAAATGGACGTCCACGATCCGCAGCATGGTCTCGCGGTCGGGAAAGCTGATGTAGTGGAAGAAGCAGCGGCGCAGGAACGCGTCGGGCAGCTCCTTTTCGTTGTTGGAGGTGATGACGACCACCGGGCGCAACCGGGCGCGCACCGTTTCGCCGGTCTCGTAGACGTGAAACTCCATCTTGTCGAGCTCGAGGAGAAGGTCGTTGGGAAACTCGATATCCGCCTTGTCGATCTCGTCGATCAGCAGCACCGGGCGCGCGTCCGACAGGAAGGCGTGCCAGAGCTTGCCCTTGAGGATGTAGTTGCGGATGTCGTGGACGCGCGCGTCGCCGAGCTGGGAATCGCGCAGCCGCGCCACCGCGTCGTACTCGTAGAGCCCGTGCTGCGCCTTGGTCGTGGACTTGATGTACCAGGCGAACAGCGGCGCCTCGAGCGCCTTGGCGATCTCGTAGGCGAGCACCGTCTTGCCGGTGCCGGGCTCGCCCTTGACCAGCAACGGCCGTTCGAGCGCGACCGCGGCGTTGACCGCGATCCGCAAATCCTCGGTCGCGACGAAGGTGTCGGTGCCCTGGAATCGTTTCCGGTTCATGCTCAAGCTCCGCCCGCCAAAGCCGTTTCGATCGCCTTGAGCGCGTCCGCGCCCTTCGCGCCGTCCGGCCCGCCCGCCTGGGCCATGTCGGGCCGGCCGCCGCCGCCCTTGCCGTTGACCGCGGAGGCCCCGGCGCGAACCAACTCGATCGCGCTGAACTTTTTGGTCAGGTCGTCGGTGACGCCGACCACCAGCGAGGCTCGGCCCTCCTCGACCGAAACCAGCGCGACCACGCCCGAGCCGATCCGCTGCTTGATGACGTCGGCCATCGGCTTGAGATCGCGCGCCGGAACGCCTTCAAGCAGACGGGGAACAAACCGCACGCCCTTGATCTCCTTGACCTCGGTTCCGCCGGTCCCGCCGGTCGCGAGCTTCTGGCGCGTTTCGGCCAATTCGCGCTCGAGCTTGCGCCGCTCGTCCAAGAGCGCCGCGAGCCTTCCTGGCACCTCGGCCGGCTGCACCTTGAGCGTATCGGCGGCCTGGCGGAGCAGCGCTTCCTGGGCCTGGAAGTAGCCGGTCGCGGCTTCGCCGGCGAC
>MIAC01000227.1:9977-10993 GCA_001830475.1 Rhodospirillales bacterium RIFCSPLOWO2_12_FULL_67_15 | reverse complement strand
ATCGATCCAGGTCATGCATCCCGGCGAGACCGCCTCGGTCGGCGGCTTCGCGATCGAGTTCCGGGGCGCCCGGGAAACGCGCGGGCCCAACTACGCCGCGACCGAAGGGCTCTTCGTCGTCCGCCGCGGCGGACGCGAAGTGGCCGTCCTGCGCCCGGAAAAGCGCGTCTATCCGGTCCAGGGCATGCCGACGACGGAAGCGGCGATCCGCTCGACGCTCGCGGGCGATCTCTACGTCGTGATCGGGGATGCGGAAGGCGCGGCGGGCGCTTACGTCACCCGGCTCTATTTCAACCCGCTGGTGGCGTTGATGTGGATCGGCGCGCTCGCCATGATCCTGGGCGGGGTCTTGAGCGTCTCCGATCGGCGCTACCGCGTCGGCGCGCCGAGCCGCGTCGGCCGCGGCCGGGTCGCGGTCAAGGCGTGATTCTCGTCATGAATCGGCGCGTTTGGCTGCTGCTGCCGTTGCTCGTCTTCGTCGGCATCGCCGGCTTCTTCGCCGTCGGGCTGACCCGGGATCCGCGCGCGATCCGCTCGGTCCTCATCAACCAGCCGGTGCCGGATTTCGAGCTGCCGCCGATCCAGGGCCGGGCGCGGGGCTTTGCCAGCGCCGACCTCAGGGGCCAGGTGTCGCTGGTCAACATCTTCGGCTCGTGGTGCGTCGCCTGCCAGGTCGAGCATCCGTTCCTGATGAAGATCAAGGAACGCGGCCTCGTCCCGCTTCACGGAATCGACTGGCGCGAGGAGGCCCCCGACGCCGGGCCCAATTGGCTCAAGCGCTACGGCGATCCCTACACGCTGATCGGCGACGATCCGCGCAGCCGGGCGGCGATCGCGTTCGGGGTCACCGGCGCGCCGGAGACGTTTGTCGTCGATGGCGACGCCGTCATTCGCTACAAGCACGTCGGGCCGATCACGCCGGAGATCTGGGACAAGACCCTCTGGCCCCTGATCCAGGAACTTCGCCGGGAGTCGCGCCGCCCATGATCCGCTTCGCCCCTGCCGTCCTGTTTCTT
>MIAC01000227.1:9897-9971 GCA_001830475.1 Rhodospirillales bacterium RIFCSPLOWO2_12_FULL_67_15 | reverse complement strand
GCTCTTTTTGCCGCGTCGCCTTCGCGCGCGGTCAATCCGTCCGAGGTCCTGCCCAACCCGGTCGAAGAGGCCCG
>MIAC01000227.1:6850-9885 GCA_001830475.1 Rhodospirillales bacterium RIFCSPLOWO2_12_FULL_67_15 | reverse complement strand
CGGCAAGAATCTCCGCTGTTTGGTGTGCCAGAACCAATCCATCGACGATTCGGACGCGCAACTGGCGCGCGACTTGCGCGTGTTGGTGCGCGAACGGATCCGGGCGGGCGATTCGGATAACGACGTGATCGCCTATGTCGTCTCGCGCTACGGCGACTTCGTGCTCCTGAAGCCGCCGTTCAAGGCGGCGACGGTGGCGCTCTGGTTCGGCCCCGCCGCGATCGCGCTGGCCGCGATCTTCGTCGTCGTCGCCTTCTATCGCCGCCGGGCGAAGGGTACCGCCGCGGCCGCGGCCGCGCCGAAGCCGCTCTCCGAGGCGGAGAAGCGCCGCCTCGCCGCCGTGCTGGAAGACAAAAACCGATGAGCGAGCTTTTCCTGTTCGCGATTCCGCTCGCCGGCCTCGCCGCGGCGCTGCTCGTCCTGCCGCTGTGGCGGCGGAAGAGGAACGCGGCGACGCGCGCGGACTACGACCTCGCCGTGTTCCGGGACCAACTCGCCGAAATCGAGCGCGACGCGGAGCGCGGACTTCTCGGCGCCAAGCAGGCCGAGGCCGCCCGGCTCGAAGTCGAGCGGCGCATTCTCGCCTGCGCCGACGAGGCCGAGCGCGGCGCCGCGCCTTCGCCCGCGGGGCGCAAGATCGTGCTCGCCGCCGCCGTCGGAGCGCCCATCGCCGCCGCGCTCGTCTACCTTTTCGTCGGCGCGCCGGAAATGCCGGATTTCCCCTTGGCCTCGCGCCCCGATGTGCGCGAAACCGCGGCGAGGGTCTCGGCCGAGGCGCGGCTGCGCGAGCAAATTCCCGATCTGGACGCGGCCATTGCCCGGCTTGAGGAGCGTCTTCGGCGCGAGCCCGACGACCGGCAAGGCTGGCTGATGCTCGGGCGCACCTATATGACGTTGGATAAATACGCCGAGGCGGCGGCGGCCTTCGCCCGGGCGCACGTCCTCGACCGCGATCCCCGGACCGCGATCGAGGAGGTCGAGGCGATGATCATGGCGAGCAACAGCGCCGTGCCGCCGCTCGCGCTCAAGATTCTCGCCGAGGTGCTCGAACAAGATCCGCGCGAGCCGAGGGCGCGCTATTACATCGGCGTCGCCAAGGCGCAAGCGGGCGATTTCAAGGGCGCGGCGCAGGAATGGACCGACCTGATCGCGCTTTCCCCCGCCGATGCCGAGTGGACCCCGATGGTGCGCGGGCAGATCGAGGCCGTGGCCAAGGAGTTGGGAGTAAAGCCCAATTCGTTCGCGCCTTCGGCGACGGCGCAGGCGCTCGCCAAGGGCGCGCCACCCGCGCCGGCGGCCTCTTCTCCGGCGATGCCCGCGCCGCCGGCCGCTGCGCTCCCCGCCGGCCAGGAAGAGATGATCCTGGGCATGGTCGAGCGCCTAGCAGGGCGCCTCAAGGACAACCCCGACGACGCCGAGGGCTGGCGGATGCTCGCGCGCTCCTACGAGGTCCTGGGCGAGACCGATAAAGCCAAGGAAGCGCGCGCCAAAGCGGAGGCGTTGGCGACGGACAAAAATATTAGTCGATAGTTGTCACGCCTGAATGCGAATTTTACTCTATTGAGAACTTCAGAGCGTCTTCTAATGTTTTCGCTTTCAACAATCTCTCTCGTTTTGTGTAGACAGGCCCCTGGGGGCTATTTTTGGGCTCCTGCAATCTAATTTTTTCTATTTCCTGTGCAGGCCCCTTGAAAATAAGCACATATTTACCTGTATCCTTATATGGCTTGATATCCAAAATTTCTGCGATATGGGTTACCGCACTAATGGGCGCGACACGATATGCTGCAATATATTTGATACGATCTTTCATCGCCGCACCTATCGTCACAACATCATTTCCTACACGCTTTTTAATGTCGATATAAATTGAGGATGATCCAAAAACGTGATCGGCCAGCTTAACTACATCGCTCTCAAAATCCGCCTCGCGTTCATAATTAACTGGATGAAACATTTTGGTTTGTGTATCGAGAATAACCGGCATGATTTTTCTCCGAAATATCTACTCAAATAAGCTAGGCATTCTCTCTACGCCGCTCGTTTCTCGCTCCGCGTCGGGATGCGAGCGATCGCCGTTTTGAGCCGCCGTTCCGCGTGCCAAAGATCGTGTGCGGCCTGCATGCGAATCAATAGGCCCGCGCCGTTGCCGAGATAGCGGCCGAGCCGCACCGCCATCTCGGGAGAGATCGCGGCCTTTTCCGCCAAGACTCGATGCAACGTCTGGCGAGCGACGCCGATCTCGCGCGCGATCCGTGACACGCTGATCCCCAGGGCCGGCAGTACGTCCTCACGCAAAAGCGCGCCGGGATGGACGGGACGCATACGAGACTCGCGGGTCACAAAGTATTCTTTTCGTCGCGGCATCGGGTTTCTCCTTAATGATACTGTTCCAAGTCCACGCGCCAAGCGTCGCCGTTTTCCCACTCGAATGTGATCCGCCAGGGACCGTTGATCTTGAGAGCGTATCGCTTTGGGACCCCGTGTAGAGCGTGAAAGCCGTGTCCCGGCAGATTCAGGTCCCCAAGCGTCCGCGCCGAGTGGAGGACGGAAAGTCTCACCCGGCAACGCTCTGCGAGGTCGGGGCGAACTTTCCGCGCATCGTCATCCTCGTAGAGGGCGCGAAGCCCTTTGTGACGGAAGCTTCGGATCATCCTCGCCCTCGACCGACTAATTTCAAGTGTAACGCTTCGCGCAACATATGTAAACCGCCGCAATCAGCACCACGTAGGAGAACTGTTATTCTTTCTTGAACTTCTGTATGTCGTTTCTTGGCAGATTGACGTATAACAACGTTCATGGGACGAGTCTGGGTGGGGTTTCTGACTCGGGTTTTGGCCCTGTTTGTCATGTTTTTCACCACTTAATGCTTCCGCCGACGACGTCTTCACGCTTCGCTGCCGCGTGACCGAAACCGAAAAATCGACGCGGGAAGCCCGGGCCAAGGCGGACGCGCTCGCTAAGGGCGCACCGCCCTCGCCGCCGGCCGCTGCGCTCCCCGCCGGCCAGGAAGAGATGATCCTGGGCATGGTCGA
>MIAC01000227.1:3255-6838 GCA_001830475.1 Rhodospirillales bacterium RIFCSPLOWO2_12_FULL_67_15 | reverse complement strand
GTCGAGCGCCTAGCAGGGCGCCTCAAGGACAACCCCGACGACGCCGAGGGCTGGCGGATGCTCGCGCGCTCCTACGAGGTCCTGGGCGAGACGGATAAAGCCAAGGAAGCGCGCGCCAAAGCCGAGGCGCTCTCCCGAAAGCAGGGGCGTTAATCAAGCGTAATCGGCACCCGCCGACGTGCTATCGTAAGTCCCGGCAAAGACCTAGCAGCGAGGGAGCGGCCCATGAAGCGTTCGCGGCAAATTCGCTTGGTTCTTTTGGGAGGCGCGAGCGCGGTTGCCCTCGCCGCGTGCGACCAGGCGCAAGATCTCCCGAAGGACGCCAAATTCTTCAGCGATCAGGCGCAATGCGAAGCCGAAACGAAAGGGACGGACTGCAAGAAGGCGTTCGAGGAAAGCCGCGACGCCCATGTCAAAACGGCCCCCCGGTTCGAGACCCTGCAAGAATGCCAGGCCAAGTTCGGCGACGATAATTGCACCTCCGCAACCCCGTCGGGCCAACAGACCGCCGCCGGTTCGTCCGGCGGCTTTTTCATGCCCTTGATGATGGGTTACATGATGGGGAAGATGGGCAACAACGTCGTCAGCCAGCCGGTCTATCGGGACGCCCAAAACACCGCCTATGCCGGCGGCGGAAAATCCGCGGGACAGGCGATCGGGCGGTTCGGTCAGGCGGCGCCGGCGAGCCGGGGCGTTGCCGATCTTGCGGTCGCGCGCGGCGGTTTCGGCCAAGCCGGGCAAACCGCGGCCAGTTGATCTTGTCGCGATCCATGGAACGGTTGACCGTAGCGCCGCGCGCCGATTGGCGCGCCCGGGTCGAGGCGCTTGGATTCGATTTCCACACCATCGACGGCAAGACCTACTGGGATGAAACGACGTGTTACCGATTTTCGGCCGAGGCCGTCGATCTTTTGGAAGACGTCACGGCCGAGCTCGAACGCCTGTGCCTGCAGGCGGTCGGCCGCGTGGTCGCGGAAGGCCTTTACGACCGCCTGGGAATCCCCGCGATCGCCCGCGACCTGATCGCGGAGAGCTGGCGCCGGTCCGAGCGCAACGTGATCGGCCGATTCGATCTCAGCTGGAACGGCCAAGATCCGCCCAAGCTTCTCGAATACAACGCCGACACCCCGACCGGCCTGTTCGAGGCGAGCGTGGTGCAATGGCATTGGCTCGAGGATACGCACGCCGGCGCCGATCAGTTCAATTCGCTCCACGAAAAGTTGATCGAGGCGTGGCGGAGATACGGCCTCGAAGGCGCCGTGCACTTTACCTGCGTCGTCGATCACGCCGAGGATTTCGCCACGACCACGTATTTGCGCGATACCTGCACCCAGGCCGGTCATGAGACCCACTTTCTCACCATCGACCGGATCGGCTGGAACGGCATCGGATTCGTCGATCTCGACCAGCGGCCGATCGTCAATCTCTTCAAACTTTATCCGTGGGAGTGGCTTTTGGCGGACGATTTCGGTTTGCACGTCGTGGCATCCCGCGTGCGGATGATCGAGCCGGCATGGAAGATGATTCTTTCCAACAAGGCGATCTTGGTTCTGCTGTGGGAGATGTTCGAGGGTCATCCGAATCTGCTGCCGGCGTCGTTCGAACCGACGGCCATCGGCGGACCGTGCGTCGAGAAACCGCGTCTCGGCCGCGAGGGCGAGGGCGTCGTCATTCACCGAAATGGCCCGCGCGAGCGGCACCCCGACCGTATTTATCAGGCGTTGGCGCCGCTGCCGGAGTTCGCCGGCAATTATCCCGTGATCGGGTCGTGGGTCGTCGCCTCGCAGCCGGCCGGGATCGGTATTCGCGAGGAAAGCGGCCCGGTGACCACCAATCTGAGCCGGTTCGTTCCGCACTATTTCGACTGACGCGACCAACCGGAATTACGACGAAGGAGAACCGCCATGCTCATCACGAAAACCAACTACCTGGAGACTTTGCCGAGCTTTCTCGTTTTTTTCGGAATCGCGCTGATGTTGCTCGCCGTTTTCACGGCGATCTACGTTTGGATCACCCCGCACAAGGAATTTACGCTGATCCGCGCCGGCAACGCGGCGGCAGCGACGAGTTTCGCGGGCGCGGTGATCGGTTTTGTCATTCCGCTCGCGAGCGTGATCGCAAACAGCCTGAACATCATCGACATGTTTGTCTGGGGTGCAATCGCCATGGTCGCGCAGATCGCGGTGTTCGCGCTCGCGCGCTGGCTCATGCCCGACCTGCTGAAAGCGATCGAGGCCGGACAAATCGCCCCGGCGGCGACGTTGGCCGCGTTCTCGCTCGCCATCGGAATTCTCAACGCGGCGTGCATGACCTACTAGACGAAGGCGGGGCGGGCGGCATGACAAGGTTCCTTGCCAAACCAGCGGCGGCGCTGGCTGCGTTGGTGGCGATCTTCACCGCACCCGCGTTCGCCGACGACGCTTTCACGCTTCGCTGCCGCGTGACCGAAACCGAAACAATCGACTCAGGCAATCCGGCTTCGCGCGCCCACGTCTTCGCGGCGACCCTCGATCTGAAAGCCCGGAAATTTTACGTGTTCGAGGATTCGGCGCGGAAATACCAATCGGGGCGGATCGAGGCGATCCACGCCGCCGGGACCGAGGTGGTCCAACTGACGCCGCCGAGCGAATTCCGCCACGGCACCGAGCGCGTGAGCGCAAGCGGGCTGCGCCTCGATCTCCGGACCCTCGTTCTCAGCGAGGATTCCATCCTCAGGGACGGCCGCATGACGATCGAAACGGATTGGAGCGGGGCCTGCGCCAAGGCGACCTTCCGTCCCCTGCCCGCGAAATAAGAACTTGTCGTCTTTATCATTGTCGGATGGGCCGTTTTCATATTAGATTTTTCAAATGTAAATAAAATCGACTGCGGAGAGACACGCCATGGCGACAAAACCGTTCAAGACCATCGACGACTTCGAGGTGAGGGGAAAGCGCGTGCTGGTGCGCGCCGACCTCAACGTGCCGATGAAAGACGGCCAGGTCTCCGATCTGACCCGGCTCGAGCGCACCGCGCCGACGATTCTGGAGCTCGCCCGGAAGGGCGCCAAGGTCGTCGTCCTCGCGCACTTCGGCCGGCCCAAAGGCAAGGTCGCGCCCGAGATGTCGCTCAGGCCGGTGGCCGAGGCGCTCGCCAGGGTCGTCGGCAAGCCTGTGCCGTTCGCCGAGGACTGCGTCGGGCCGAAAGCCGCCGATACGGTCGCGCGCCTCGAGGACGGCGAGGTGGCGGTGCTGGAAAACCTGCGCTTCCACGCCGAAGAGGAAAAAAACGACGCCGCGTTCGCCGGCCGGCTCGCCGAACTCGGCCAGATCTACGTCAACGACGCGTTTTCCTGCGCGCACCGGGCGCACGCCTCGACCGAGGCGATCGCGCGGCTCCTGCCGGCGGCCGCCGGGCGGCTGATGCAGGCCGAGCTGGAGGCGCTCGGGCGCGCGCTCGAAGCGCCGAAGCGGCCCCTCGCCGCCCTCGTCGGCGGAGCCAAGGTTTCGACCAAGATGGAGGTTCTCGGCCATCTCGCCGCCATGGTCGACGTTCTCATCATCGGCGGCGGCATGGCCAACACGTTTCTGTTCGCCGCGGGCGT
>MIAC01000227.1:0-3164 GCA_001830475.1 Rhodospirillales bacterium RIFCSPLOWO2_12_FULL_67_15 | reverse complement strand
CGGCTGCCGGGTCTGGCTTCCTTCGGACGCGGTCGTCGCCCGCGAGTTCAAGGAGGGCGCCAGCGCCCGCACCGTCGCGCTCGACGCGGTGCCGGAAGACGCCATGATCCTCGACGTCGGGCCAAAGTCGGTCGCGGAGCTCGCCCAAACGCTCGCCGAGTGCCGCACGCTGGTCTGGAACGGACCGCTCGGCGCATTCGAGATTCCGCCGTTCGACGCCGGCACCACGGCAGTCGCGCGCGAAGCGGCCCGGCTGACCAAGGCGGGCAAGCTCTCGAGCGTCGCGGGCGGCGGCGACACTGTCGCGGCGCTCGCGCACGCGGGCGTGGCGGAGGATTTCTCCTACGTCTCGACCGCGGGCGGCGCGTTTCTCGAATGGCTGGAAGGCAAGGATCTGCCCGGCGTCGCGATTCTCAAGGCGCGGGCGAACTAGCCCGAGCGGGTCAGGTTTTTCCGCCGGTCTTGCCGCCTTCGGGCCTTCGCGCCTCGCCCTTGGTGCGGGGTTCACCCGCGGGCTGAACCCGGGCGAGCACGTCGTCGAGCATGTGGTGGAGATACTCGGACTGGGACAGAAGCTGCGCAGTCGCCTCGAGCGCCTGGTTCGAGGCCGCCGCCGCCACTTCCTGCGCGATCCCGGTCACGCCGACGAGCGAGGCGTGCGCCGCCTGCACCGTGCGCTCGGCGCGGTCGATCGCGTCGCGCATCTGATCGAAACGCGCCCCGGACTGCGCCTCGGCGGATTCCGCCGGAAGTTTGACGTCGGGCGAGAACAGCACCAGGTTGTCCTCGATCCCGCCCGGCCCGGGCCCGGGCGCGCGCGCCTCGCGCACCCCGGCCTTGAAGGCGATCAGGTTGGCCTGGTCGCGGATGGCGGCGACGAGCGCGCCCATCTCGAATATCTTCTCGGTCGCCTCTGCGATCCCGCGCACCAGGTCCTCGGTCCTTTCCACTTCGCGGGTCGCGCTGCTCACCGCCCGGCTATAGAGCGCGAGCTTCTGGCCGACGCTCGCGAACCGGCCCGACGGACGCCCGAGTCCCGCTTCGTCTTCGGCGAGCGCAGGCGTTTGCGCCGACGCCGGAACGAGGCCGGCGGGGAAGGCTGCCGGCGCGAATTCGGGTTTCGCCTCGGGCGGAGGTTCGGGCTTGATCTCGGCCGGCGGCGGCTCGGCCGGCGGCGGGGGCTGGGCGACCGGAGGCGCAAAAAAAATGGGAGCGGGGGGCGCGACAACGGCGGGAGCAGGCGCTTGGATTCCGGCGAGCGCTTGCGCGAGCTCGATCTTGGTCCGGTCGAGCGCGCCGCGTACCCGGTCGAGTTCGTCGAGGGTCGCGACCCATTGCTCGAGCGCGCGCGCGACGTGGCCGACGGCATCGACGTTGCCGCGAACGGGGATTTGCACGTCCCGCTCGCCGGCGGCGAGGCGCGCGGCCGCATCCGCCACCCGGCGGATCGGCGCGTACACGCTTTTCAGCAAGAGCGCGGCGAAGAGCACGAGAAAGAGGAGCGTGCCGCCCGCCCCGCCCGCGACCGCGACGCGGGCGAAGGCTTGCGCGCGGGCGACGTTTTCGGCGGCGAGCGCGACCGCGCGTTCGGAGGCGAGGACGATTTCCTCCAGCCCCGGACCGATGTAGGCGAAGATTTCGTCGAAGGCGCGGGTTTCCCGGTCCACCCTGAGCCGCGCGTTGATCAGGGTCGCGGCATCGGTTTCGTGCGTCTTGACCAACGCTTCGAGAACCACCTTGTCGCGCGGCGTCGTTTGCGTCGCGGCGACGAGAAGCCTGAGCGTCTCGTAGTTCTTCTCGATCAAGGCATGATCGACCTTGGTTTCGAGCAGAAGCGATTCGCGGACGATGCGGGTGACGCGGGCAAGCTGGGTCATGGCCGCGGACAGGTTGAGCTCGCGGAATCTCGCCTCCAGCGCCGCGGTCGTCTTGGCGACATTCCCGCGCAAGCCCTGGTCGGGCGAAAGTCCGATCAGGGTCTCGATCTTGACCGCTTCGGAAAAACGGGAGCCGTACTGGGCGATGCCGTCGCGCACGGTGGCGATGTGCGCCTGCATCGGCTTGGCGTCCGGCACGGCGTAAAGAGCGTCGAGGGTGCGCGCCGCCTGTTCCGCGGCGGCGATCAGCGTCTCGTTCGCCGCCAGGTCCTTGCGCAAAAGGAAATCTTTTTCATGGATGCGAAGCTGCGTCGTTTCGCGCCGGGCGGCTTCGGCGAGCCCTGCTAAGCGCCGCGCCGCGGCCGCTTCGCCGAGCGCGCGGCTCGCGGTCTGGTCGACCTGGAACAAAACCCCGCCGAGGCCGCCGATCACGACTAGCCCGACGAAGACGAGAAGGCCGGCGCGCGAACCGATGCGGGTTCCGCCCATGAACGAGCGGTCGGCGTAGTCGCGGGCGCGACGATCGAGAACCTGGGGATCGAGGGGGTGGCGTTCGGCCATCGATTTACCGTCCGTCTGCGCGTTCTCCCGAGGGCGAAAGTTTATCCAATCGCGGCGGCCGTGGACACTCCTTTCGCGCTCCAGGCTTGGCTTTTCCGCCTTATTCGGCGGCTTTCTTCAATCCCTGCGCGAGCCCGACGAGGTCCTTTTCGTCCAGGGTCTCGCGCTCGAGCAGCGCCCGGGCGCCGGCTTCGAGCACCGCGCGGTTGGCGGCGAGGATGTCGGCGGCGCGGCGGAAAGCGCGCTCGACGATCTCGCGCACGGCGCAGTCGATCTCGCGCGCGGTTTCCTCGCTGTAGCGGCGTTCGGGCGCGAGCGACATTCCCGGCACCTCCAGGAACGGCGACGGCGGGCGGTCGTAGGAGACGTGGCCGAGCTTCTCGCCCATGCCGTACTGGGCGACCATGCTGCGGGCGATGTCGGTCGCCTTGACCAGATCGTCGGCGGCGCCGGTCGAAAGCCGGGCGAAGACGACGTGTTCCGCCGCCCGGCCGCCGAGCAGCACCGCCATCTTGATCTCGAGTTCCTCGCGGGTCATCAGATAGCGGTCCTCGGTCGGCCGCTGGATGGTATAGCCGAGCGCGCCGACCCCGCGCGGAATGATCGAGACCTTGTGCACCGTGTCCGTGCCCGGAAGCGCCATCGCCGTCAGCGCGTGCCCCATCTCGTGGTAGGAAACGATCTTGCGTTCGAGCGCGTTCAGGATGCGGCTCTTCTTTTCGAGCC
>MIAC01000226.1 GCA_001830475.1 Rhodospirillales bacterium RIFCSPLOWO2_12_FULL_67_15 | reverse complement strand
CTCAAAACCGACGACGAGGACGTCGCCGCGGCCGACACGAGCGGCAAAACGAAGAAAAAGGCTTCCGCCAAAAAGAAACCTTCCAAGTAACGCTTCGGTGACCGGGATGGGTCATTGGGGTGGGGGGCGGCGAAACGCAGGTAACGTGACGCGAATAGGAAAAGGCGATCGCGCGATGAACACTCCGGTCGAGACATACATGAACTATCTCATCCCGATGGTGGTGGAGACCACCAATCGGGGCGAGCGGGCCTACGACATCTATTCGCGCCTCTTGAAGGAGCGGATCGTTTTCCTCACCGGCGGGGTGGACGATGGCGTCGCCAGCCTCATCTGCGCGCAGTTCCTCTTTCTCGAATCCGAAAATCCGAACAAGGACATCGCGCTTTACATCAACTCTCCGGGCGGGATCGTGACCGCGGGCCTCGCCATCTACGACACCATGCGCTACATCCGCCCCAACGTCTCGACGGTGTGCATCGGGCAGGCGGCGTCGATGGGGTCGCTGCTTCTCTGCGCCGGGACGAAGGGCAAGCGCTTCGCGCTGCCCAACGCGCGCATCATGATTCACCAGCCTTCGGGCGGGGTTCAGGGGCAGGCGGCGGACATCGAGATTCACGCCCGCGAGATCCTCGCCCTGCGCGACCGGTTGAACCGGATCTACGCCCACCATACCGGCAAGCCGATGGAGGAGATCGTGTCCGCCATGGACCGGGACCGCTACCTGACCCCCGACGAAGCGCGCCAGTTTGGACTTATCGACGAGGTGGTGACGAGCCGTCCGCCCCTTCAGCCCGCGGAGGGAGCCAAGTCCGAGGAACGCTCTAAGGCTTAAGTCCGCTCCGGAGGAGAAGCCTTAGCCTTGTATTAAGGAATTTTCCGCCAATTTTAAGAGTCGGTCGCTCGGCCGGGTTCCGAGAAGGCGCACATCACGTAAAGGTATGAACCTGCGCGCTTTTCGGGATTGTGCGTGCCCGGCGCCAAGCGGTACACTTATATGTGCGTGGCGCGTAAACGAAACGACCGCCCGAGACTCGAATAGGGCATTCCATGAGCAAAACCGGCAGCGGCGATACCAAAAACACCCTCTACTGCTCTTTCTGCGGCAAGAGCCAGCATGAGGTTCGCAAGCTCATCGCGGGACCGACGGTCTTCATCTGCGACGAGTGCGTCGAACTGTGCATGGACATCATCCGCGAGGAGCATAAGACCAGCCTGGTCAAATCCGGCGACGGCATTCCGACCCCGCGCGAAATCTGCAAGGTCCTGGACGACTACGTCATCGGCCAGGATTACGCCAAGCGCGTCCTTTCGGTCGCGGTTCATAACCACTACAAGCGCCTGAACCACGGCTCCAAGACCAACGATGTCGAGTTGGCGAAATCGAACATCTTGCTGATCGGACCGACCGGCAGCGGCAAGACCCTGCTCGCCCAGACGCTCGCGCGCATCCTCGATGTGCCGTTCACCATGGCCGACGCGACGACGCTGACCGAGGCCGGGTACGTCGGCGAGGATGTCGAGAACATCATCCTCAAGCTCCTTCAATCCGCCGACTACAACGTCGAACGCGCGCAGCGCGGCATCGTCTACATCGACGAGGTGGACAAGATTTCCCGCAAATCCGACAACCCCTCGATCACCCGCGACGTCTCCGGCGAAGGGGTGCAGCAGGCGCTGCTCAAGATCATGGAGGGCACGATCGCGAGCGTTCCCCCGCAGGGCGGCCGCAAGCATCCGCAGCAGGAGTTCCTGCAGGTGGATACCACCAACATCCTGTTCGTCTGCGGCGGCGCCTTTTCCGGTCTCGAAAAGATCATCTCCGCGCGCGGCCGCGGCACCTCGATCGGTTTCGGCGCCGACGTGCGGTCCGCCGACGACCGCCGCCAGGGCGAGGTTCTGCGCGAGGTGGAGCCCGAGGACCTGCTCAAGTACGGCCTGATCCCCGAGTTCATCGGCCGGCTTCCGGTCATCGCCACCCTCGAGGACCTCGACGAAAAGGTTCTGATCGACATCCTGACCAAGCCCAAGAACGCGCTGGTCAAGCAGTACCAGCGTCTGTTCGAGATGGAGGGGGTGCGGCTCACGTTCTCCGACCCCGCGCTCGCCACCGTCGCCAAGCGGGCGGTCGAGCGCAAGACCGGCGCGCGCGGGCTGCGCTCGATCATGGAAGGGATTCTCCTCGAAACGATGTTCGACCTGCCCGGCTTTACCGGAGTCGAGGAAGTGGTCATCAGCGCCGAAGTGGCCGAAGGCAAGGCCCAGCCGCTCTACATCTACGCCGAGCGCCGGGGCGATCTCGAAACCTCCGCTTGATTTCGCCTGCCGTCACGCCGGCGGCCCCGTTCGGATCGAGAGCGGGGGCGGGGGCGTTTTGATCCCGCATCGAATCGCTTTCCCCCTTTCGTTGGGGGTTGATTTACCCTTGTTTCCCCTTGCGCCCTGACTGGATCGAGCCCACTTTAGCCGCGTGGCCCAACGGGTGCCGCGTTTCGCTCGCACCGCTCGGCTCGTCAAGGAAAAGGACGCCCCGTGACCGCTCAAGCCCACGTTTTTCCGATCCTGCCGCTTCGGGATATCGTCGTCTTTCCGCACATGATCGTGCCTTTGTTCGTCGGGCGCGAGAAGTCGGTGCGGGCGCTCGAGGACGTGATGAAGGACGACAAGCAGATTCTCCTGGTCGCGCAGAAAAACGCGGCCCAGGACGACCCCGGCGTGGACGACATCTACCGGGTCGGCACGGTTTCCACGGTCTTGCAGCTCCTCAAGCTGCCCGACGGGACGGTGAAGGTGCTGGTCGAGGGGGTTCGCCGCGCCCGCATTCAGCGCTTCGTTGAAAATCCGAACTTTTTCCAGGCCGAGGCCGAACTGATCGAGGAACGCGTCGGCGATGCCCAGGAGATCGAGGCGCTGTCGCGCACGGTGATCTCCCAGTTCGAGCATTACATCAAGCTCAACAAGAAGATTCCGCCCGAAGTTCTCGTGTCCATCAATCAGATCGAGAACGGCAGCAAGCTCGCCGATACGCTCGCTTCGCATCTCGCCCTCAAGATCGCGGACAAGCAGGAGATTCTCGAGATCGAGGCCATCGCCGAACGACTGGAAAAAGTGTTCGGTCACATGGAATCGGAGATCGGCGTTCTTCAGGTCGAGAAGAAGATTCGCAACCGCGTCAAGCGGCAAATGGAGAAGACGCAGCGCGAGTATTATCTGAACGAGCAGCTCAAGGCGATTCAGAAGGAACTCGGCGAAACCGACGACGGCCGCGACGAGGCTTCCGAGCTCGAGGACCGAATCAAGAAAACCCGCTTCAGCAAGGAAGCGCGCGAAAAGGCGATGGCCGAGTTGAAAAAGCTCAGGACCATGAGCCCCATGTCCGCCGAGGCGACCGTGGTGCGCAATTATCTAGACTGGTTGCTCAGCATCCCGTGGAAGAAGCGGAGCAAGCTCAAAATCGACATCGCCAAGGCCGAGGAGATTCTCGACGCCGACCATTACGGGCTCGAGAAGGTCAAGGAGCG